>NZ_JBEXSI010000044.1:0-60569 GCF_040613515.1 Streptomyces sp. NPDC006261 | reverse complement strand
ACGGCAGGCTGCCACAGCACGCGGTCACAGGCCCGGGGATATCAACTGAGGCCCAGTCCCTGGGAAGAAGCCCCGACTTGCGGGACAGCCCTTAGGCCCCCTTCAGATGGCGCATCAGCTGTTCGAAGTCCTGCCAGCCCGACAGGTCCGAAGGGTCCCCGGGCAGCGGGTAGTACAGCGCAGGTCGGGTTCTCGGGCCGAGCGTCACCGGCTGTTCTGCCAGCGGTGTGCGGCGGGCCCGGTCTCCCGGCATCGTGCGGACCTCCTCGGCGCCCAGGACGAAGGCCAGCGGAACCCCGGGGCCCTCGAAGCGCGGTGGCACGGCCACATCGCGTCGCGCTTTGCGAAGCTGTACGAGCATCGACTGCAGGTGGTGGCGGGTGGCGAGCGCCTCGGCGGCGGCGGGCAGGGCGTCCAGGGGCAGTTCCTCGCCGGAGCCGCTGCCGTAGCCGAACGCGAGCGTGACGTGCTCCTCCACCCCCGCCTCCGTACGCGTGATCCGTACGGTGGCGATGGCCGGCCGGTCCCGGTGGCCGACCACGACGAACCAGGTCGGTTCCGGCGCCCGCTCGTGCGCCACGTCGGTCAGCCGGCGGGGCGACCACGGGAGGGTCGCCGGCTCCGACGTGCCCCAGCCGGCCGGCGGTGCGTCCGTCAGCTCCCGCCACACCGTCTCCAGCCCGCCGCCCAGCACCAGCCGGTCGTCCGCCGGGTGCACCATGCGGAAGGTCAGGGCGAGTTGGCGTTCGCCGGTGTCCCGGACCTCCTGGAAGGTGGCCGCCACCGGAGTGCGCGGGTCGTCCTCCGTCGCGCCGGGGGAGGCGACCGGGGCGAACATGCCGTCCTGCCAGCGTAGTACGGCACCCGTCAGGCCGTCGTAGTAGCCGTCCCGCTCGTCCTGCACGATCCAGCGGGACGGCCAGCCGCCCAGGGCGTCCCGTACGGCGGGGGAGAGCGTGGTACCCGCCGGGCTGACGATCTGGAGCCCGAGGCCCGCCTCGGCCGCCGCCCGGAAGGCGTCGGAGAGCCACGCCGTCATCGCCACCACCGGGCGGTCCTGGATGACGACCGCGACCCGCTCGGTGAGGACGTCGATCGCGGGCTGCGCGGCGGCGGGCTCCGGCGCCACGCTCACGCCGTCGGTCTTCACCACGGCGAGCGAACCGGCGGCGTCCGGGGGCCAGGCGGAGCCGCCCAGCAGCGAGGCGAGCCGGGTCGCGAACGTGCCCGCGAGCTGCTCCGCCTCCGCGACCCCCGTGGTGGCGCGTGCTTCGGTCCACCAGTACGGGACCGGGGGCGCCGTGGCCCCGAGCAGCCGCTCGGCCTCGCCCTCGACGGAGACCAGCAGCGGCGCCTCCACGGAGACGAGCGGCCGGCCCTCGGGGTCGCAGAGCTGGATCACCGCGCCCTCCCCGCGCGTGCCCACCAGCTTGTCCGGGCCGCCGGAGAGCAGGCCCGCCAGTACGGCCCACGGGTCGGGCATCCGGGGAGTGAGGGCTATGACGTCCTTGGTCATGGGGTGGTCGTCCGGTCCTTCGTCGTTCGTCGTTCGGCGGTGGGCGATGGGCGGTCATGGACCGGCAGCGGTGTACGTCATCTCGGCGCGTACACCGTCTGAATCAGGCGGTTCGGCTGGCCCCTGCGAACGAACACGCCACGGCCCGGGGCCTGTTGGGAGGCGTACACGCCGGGGAACAGCTGCCCCTCGCTGCGGTCGCCCGCCATCAGCAGCGCCGAGGCCCCCGACTCCCGCAGGCCCTGCACCAGCGGCTCGTACATGCCCCGCGACGCGCCGGCGACCCGGCGCGTCAGGACGAAGTGGAGGCCGATGTCGACCGCCGAGGGGATGTACGGGAGGAACGCGGCCAGCGGGGACTGTCCGGCGGTCGTCAGGACGTCGTAGTCGTCGACGAGCACGACGATCCGGGGGCCCCTGCCCCAGTTGCCGGGTTCCAGGTCCTCCAGGCGGGCGTTCTCGTCGGGCAGCCGCTTCTCCAGTTCGGTGGCGATGCCCATCGAAAGGCCCGTGCACAGCTTGGGGTTGTAGGCGTACCCCCCGTTGAACTCCTCCGGCACCGCGCCGCGCAGCGAGCGCCGCGGATCCATCACCGCGAACACCAACTCATCCTCGCCGTAGCGGTCGATGAGGCCGTGCGCCACCGTCCGCAGCAGGTTCGTCTTGCCGCACTCGCTGTCCCCCAGCACCAGCAGGTGCTGGTCGTGCTGGAACAGGTCCAGCAGCACGGGCGCGAGCGCCGACTGGTCGAGACCGATCGGTACGCGGGTGGGCTCGGCCGCCGGACCCGGCAGTGAGTGCGGTTCCAGGAGGTGCGGCAACACCCGTACGGGCTGCGCCACGTCGCCGTTCCAGGTGGCCCGCACCGAGCGGGCCGTACGCTCCAGGACCGCACCGAGATCCGCCGTGTCGGCGACCCCGTCGGTGCGGGGGAGGGCCACTTGGGCGAAGAGCTTCCCGTCAGTGAGGACGCGGCCGGGCTCGTCGGGCGACAGGGTCTCGGCGAGCTTGCGGTCGATGCCGGATTCGCTGGGGTCGTTGAGCCGGAGCTCGACGCGGGTGCCGAAGTTCGACTGGGTGGCGATCCGTACGTCGTTCCAGCGCAGCATGGCCGCGACGACGTGGATGCCGTAACCGCCACCACGCTTGAGGATGTCGGCGATCGCGTCGTCCAGCTCGTCGAAGTCGTCGCGGAGCGCGCCGAATCCGTCGATGACGAGCAGGATCTCGGCCGAGGCGAGTTCGGGCAGCCGGCCGGCCGCGTGCAGGGTGCGCAGTTGCTCGACCGAGTCGATGCCGTGCTCGCGGAAGAGGTCCTCGCGCAGCGCGAGCATGGTGCGGACCTCCTCGACCGTGCGCGCGGCCCGCTCCCGGTCGGCGCGGCCCGCGATGCCACCGACGTGCGGGAGTCCGGAGAGCGCCTGGAGGCCGCCACCGACCAGGTCGAGACCGTAGACGCCGACCTCGCGCGGTGTGTGGGTCAGGGCGAGGGAGAGGACCAGGGAGCGCAGGAGCGTCGTCTTGCCGGACTGCGGGCCGCCGATCACGGCCGCGTGGCCGCCCGCCACCGTGAGGTCCAGGAACCACTGGCCCTGCCACTGCCTGGCCGGGTCGTCGAGCAGGCCTACCGGCACGCGCAGGGGCCCGCTCGACGACCCGGCACCGGCGAGCCGCATGCCGCGCGGGCCGATGTCCAGCGGGCCCGCGACGGTGTCCAGGGAGGTGGCGGTCGGCAGCGGGGGCAGCCAGATGCTCCGTACGGGCGGCGCGGCGCCGGTCAACTGCTCGACCATGACGCCGAGTTCCGTCGGGCCCGTCTCGCGGCGGCGCGAGGCCGGTTCCGCGGTCTGCTGCACCTCGTCCGGTCCGGCCAGGGTGTTGAACGCCTCGTACGGGAGCGCGAGCGGGCCGGTCTCCTCCTCGTCGGCGCGGCGGACGGGGCCTCGGTAACCACCTGAGACGTAACCGGCTTTGAACCGGGCGTAGTGGCTCGTGTCGACCTTCAGATAGCCGAAGCCGGGCAGCGGGGGCAGGTGGAACGCGTCCGTGGTGTCCAGGACCGTACGGGACTCGTCGGCGGAGAAGGTGCGCAGCCCGAGCCGGTAGGAGAGGTAGGTGTCCAGGCCCTTGAGCTTGCCGCCCTCGATGCGCTGGCTGGAGAGGAGGAGGTGGACGCCGATGGACCGGCCGATGCGGCCGATGGAGAGGAACAGGTCGATGAAGTCCGGCTTTGCGGTGAGCAGTTCACCGAACTCGTCGATCACCACGAACAGGTGCGGCAACGGGTCCAGGTCCGGCCGCTTCTCGGCGCGCAGGGCCGCGTAGTTCCCGATGTCAGCGACGTTCCCGGCGTCCTTGAGCGCCTGCTGGCGCCGTTTGACCTCACCGGCGAGGGAGGAGTGGACCCGCTCGACGAGTCCCGCCTGGTTCTCCAGGTTGGTGATGACCCCCGCCACGTGCGGCAGGTCGGCGAACGGGGCGAACGTCGCGCCGCCCTTGTAGTCGACCAGCACCAGCGCCAGGTCCTCAGGCGGATGCGTGGCCACCAGGGCGAGGACGAGCGTCCGCAGAAGCTCCGACTTTCCCGAACCGGTCGCGCCGACGCAGAGACCGTGCGGGCCCATCCCCAGCTCCGAGGACTCTTTGAGGTCCAGAAGCACCGGTTCGTGGGAGTCGCTGATACCGATCGGGACGCGCAGGAAGGCACGTTCGCCGCGCGGCGCCCACAGCCGGTCCAGGTCGAGGCGGGCCACGTCGTCGATGCCGAGCATCGCCGCGAACTCGACCGGCCCGGAGAGCGGGGCGTCGGCCAGGGACTCGGCGGACAGACGCAGCGGCGCGAGCATCCGGGCCAGCCCCTCGGCGAACGGGATCCCCGCCTCGTCCACCGTGCCCTGGGCCTCCAGGGGCTCCGGCGCTCTGAGGTCCTCGATGGCCACGTCGGTGCCGTCGACGGTGATCCGTACGCTGACCTGCCCCGGCTCCTGCACCCGCTGCTCCAGCAGGTGCAGCACGGTGACGCCCATCTCGCTCAGGCCGACGGCGTCGTCCGGGCGCGGCAGGTCCACGGCGTCCTCACCGTGCCCGTCGGTGACGACGAGCAGCCGGGAGTTCATGGACAGCGCGTCCCGCCCGGCCAGACCGCGGCGGACCTCGGCCGCGTACGAGGCCCGGCGGCGCAGCTCCGGGCCGAGCTGCCGGGCGAGCTGAGGGGCGGAGGGGGCGATGCGGCGGGCGGCGACCGGGCCGTCGAACTGCTCACTGTCGAGCAGATGCGGCAGCCACTTGGCCCACTCCCAGTCGGCCATCCGGTCGCCGGGCGCGGCGAGAGCGACGGCCACGTCGTCGGGGGCGTGCAGCGCGGCGGTCTGGACGAGCAGCGCGCGGGCCACCCGCAGGCAGTCCTCGCGGGGCCCGATCACGCTGACGTTGCCGATCCGGTCCAGCGGGACGGTGAGCGGCAGTTCGGTGCCGTTGCGGAACCGCTTCACCAGCGCCGAGGCCTCGTTGAGCATGAACAGGTCGGGCGGCGTGAGCACCGACGACCCCGGCTCGGCTATCTGCAGATCCCGTACGGGCATCTCGCCCGTGCCGACCCGCACCCGCAGGAAATCGTCGTCGACCCGTCGCCGCTCCCAGAGGCGGGCCGGGTCGCGCACGATGTCGTACAGGGCGTACGGCGACGGGTTCAGCACGTCCGCCCGCTCGCGCCGCTCACGCTCCTCGGCCGACAACTCCTCGCGCAGGTCCTCCACATAGGCGAGATAGGCCTCGCGCTGCGTGCGCCGGGTGCGCTGGGCCTTGCCCCGCTGCGAGAAGAGCAGGGCGACGGAACCGATGACGGTGACCACGAGGATGATCGCGCCCAGCGCGGCGAACTGGCTGTTGCGGACGACGGTCATCATCACGACGGACGACATGACCCCGGCGACCGGCAGCAGCGACATCGCGATGTTGCCCGCCTTCCCCTCGGGAAGGTTCGGCGGGGCCTCGATGGTGCGCGGCGCGGGAGCGGCCGGCGGGCGGGTGGTCCGGGCGGGGCGGTGGATCAGTCGGGTGCTCATCGGCTTCGTCCGGCGTTGGCGGTCGGCTCGTGGTTCACGGACTGCATCGAAGTCACCGGCGCTTCTGGGAGAGCTGGAAGACCTCGGCGGCGAGCCGGGTCGCGGCCAGCCGCGTCGGTCGTCCGAGCAGTTCGGTACGCAGGACGCCCCCGGCGGCCAAGTGCCGGTCGTACGGCAGGACATGGACGCCCGCGCCGGTGGACCGGAGCTTCTCGGCGGCCGCCTCGACGTCGATCCCGGGGCGGGCGACCGTGCTGCAGAGCACGACGACGGTTCCGTCGATCATGTGGCGGGGGAGTCCTTGCATCCACTGGAGCACGGCGTACGTGCTCGTGACGCCGTCCAGGGTCGCCGGGGCGGCCAGCACCCGGGCCTGGGAGGCGGAGAGCGCGACCCGGGCGACCTCGGCGGGCAGCGTCTCGCAGTCCACGACCGTCACCCCGAAGTAGCGGCGCAGCGCCACCATGACCCGCTCGTACGTCGACGTGTCCAGCATCGCCCCGATCTGCCCCTGGCTTCCCGGCAGCAGCCAGGCGTTCTCGGGGAGCTGGACCAGGTAGCCGGTGACGTCGAGCAGCGACATCTGCGGCTCCACGATGTCCGCCAGGTCGGCCGTGGTCCAGCGCAGCGTCTCCGCGCCCAGCCGCAGCGGGAGCGAACCGAGCGCCGGGTCGGCCTCGACCAGGAGGACCGGGTCCTGGCGGTAGTGCGCGTACGCCGTGCCGAGCAGGGCCGCCACCGTCGTCTTGCCCGCGCCGCCCCGTATGGAGGTGACGGCGATCTGTCGCCCGGTCGTGACCGGTTGCTGGAGCGCCTCGGCGGTACGGGTGAGCTCGGCGACCTCGCGCGCCGCCGAGGAGGAAACGAGCCGGCGCACCGCCCGGGCGACCCGTACGGCGACCGGCTCACCCCGCTGCGGGCGGCGGGCCGTGCCGCTCAGCGAGCTGTCCACCACGGCTCGCGAATCGGGAGCCGAGGGGCGGCGGGGGCGAGGCGGCGCGGGTATCTGCTGGGGCGTGGATGCCTGCTGGGGAGCGGGCGCAGGCGCGGGCGCGGGGGTCGGTGCGGGGGCGGGCGGCTGCGTCGGCGCGGGTATGCGGTCCGTTCCAAAGGCCTGCGCCGCGCTGGGTGGAGCGGGCGGTACGGAAGCCGGCGGCCCGCCGGTGCCCGCAGCAGGCGGCCCGGACGCGCCCCTCAGGTCGCGCAGCACATCGCCCTGCCAGTTGTCCCCGTTCGGCATGTCTGCCCTTCTCCTCCGCCGCGATGCCCCGACCGGAGCCCGCGCGCACCCATGTCAGAACTTGTCGAGCAACTGGCCGTACATGCCGAACACACCGACCGCGAGCGGGAACAGCCCCACCATGCCGATGGACTCGACCAGATCGGCGGTGCGCCGCAGCCGCACCCGTACATGCTCGGGAGGCTCCACCGACAGGGCCAGCAGAGGCAGCAGCGCCGCCACTCCGAGCAGGATGACGGGACCCGAGCCCCCGGACGCCTGCTCCATCCACTGCATGACGAGACGCACGACGAGGACCGCCGCGGCGGCGAACAGGGCCACCACCTCGGCCACCAGAGGGAACGCGCGGGCCCTCGACAGAAGGACCACCGCGACCACCGACGGCAGAAGCACCGTCCACACGGTCGGCCGCGCGGACAGGGTGAGCAGCCAGCCCGCCGAGGTCGCCGAGACCGCGGTGACCACCGTCGCGAGGGCGAGACCGCGGTGTGTGGCGGCCAGTGCGTTGGCCACGTCGTGGCGGCTGACCGACGCCCCGCCCGACCGCCGGTCGTCGAGAGCGGTGAGCCCGGACGCCATCAGCGCGATCCTGGGCAGCAGGCCGAGCAGCACCACGGAGAAGACGGCCATCACCGCGCCCAGCCGGGCCGGATCCGACTCCACCGCGGCGACGGCCTGCCACACCGCGGTGACGGCGGCCGTGGCCCCGGCCCCGATGAGGCCGCCGCGGCCGAGCGGGGAGAAGAGTCCGAGCAGCAACAGGGCCAGGGCCACCGCCGCCGCCACCGCGGCCAGCCGGGCCGGGCCCGACCAGTCGTAGGCGTCGGCGGCGGTCCACGCCGTGAGAACGCCGAGGCCGCCCGAGACGAACAGCAGCGCGGTGGCCAGCCCGCGGTTGCCCGCCCCGATCCGGGCGCAGAGCGCGCCCCCCACGAGGAGGACGGCGGTGACGGCCGCCAGCGCGCCGGCCAGGGTGTCCAGCGGGAATTCGCGCCGGGCCAGCAGTGCGGCGATCACGGAGAACGCCACGGTCGAGGCCCCCGCGGCGACCCTGCGCGCGGCCGGACGCCAGCGCCAGGCCTGCAGATCGAGGGTGTCGGCCACCTGGTCCGTGACGTCGTGCACCACCGGGGCGGGCGGAGCGGCGTGGATCCTGACGAGCCGGAGTACGGCACCGTCGCTGACGCCCGCCGAGGCCAGGGTGCTGTCGTGCGGAAGGGCCGAGCCGTCGGACGTGAGCAACTGCCTGGTCAGTGGCCGAGAGGCTGCCCGGTCGTCCAGCAACTGCAGTATGTCCGGCAGGAGTTGGCCGATGGGGGTGTCGGACGGCAGCACGATGTCGGCCCGGCGCCGCTCGCCGACCAGGGTCACCCGGCTCAGTTCCGAGCGGGACGTCATTGCTGTGCTCACCACTTACGGAAACCTATCATCGTGATTTTCCGAGCTTTCGGGCCAATTGACCGATAAGGCACTGCGCGCTCTTTCCTATCTTCGATAGGAAATGCGGAGTGGCGCTCACCACTCATGCGGCGGCTGCTCGTACTGCTGCGCCTGCCGCTGCTGGTGCTTCTGCTGCTCGGCCTTCTGCTTGTCCAGGGTGTGCTGGAGGAAGGACCACCCCACGCACCCCGCACACAGCACGGCCGTGATCGCGATCCCCGCGAAAACCTTGCCGAGCCGCTCGTCCGCCGTCCGCCGTGCGCGCTCCACGCCGAACAGCAGGGCGTCCCGCATCCGGCGCCGGCGCACCCCCACGGACTCCAGCAGCTGGCTGTCGTAATCCCTTGCCATGCGCTCCCCCTTTGCCACTGCAACATAAGGCATGGCCGAGCGGGCCGTACACCTCAGGGCCCGTTCCCCGCGCCGGGACGCTATTCCCGCCGCAGCGCGAACCACAACTCCGTCCGTACGTCCATGTCGTTCAGGTCCACGCCCAGCAACTCCGCGCACCGCCCGATGCGTTGGCGGACGGTGTTGCGGTGCACGGACAGGGCCACCGCCGTGCGGTCCCAGCTGCCGTGCAGGGAGAGCCAGCAGCGCAGGGTGTCGGCCAGGGGCGGGGTGAGCGGGGCGAGGAGGGTGCGGGCGTGGGCGGCCGCCTGGCCGGGTGGGATCAGGGCGGCCAGGCCGGTGACCGGGGCGTCCGCCTTCAGCGTGGTGCGGGTCGCCTCCGCGTGGGCCAGGGCGCGGGCCGCCCGGGTGTCGGCGGCGGCCAGGGCCGAGAGGGGGGTGGGGGCGGAGACACCCAGGGTCCAGCCCGGGTGCTGAGGCACGGTGGGGGCTCGCGGGGGCTCCCCAGGCTCCCCGGGCTCCACGGCGCCGCTCGGATGCGGGGGCGCCTCCCTCGCGGTCGCCGGGAGCAGGACCCGTACGGTGCCGTCGTCGTCCTCCCGGACCGCGTCCACCAGTGCCGAGCCCAGCGACGCCCCCAGCGCCCCCGCCGTCAGGGCGTCCGGCGTCGTGCCGTCGCTGCGGCGGGCGTGGATCACCGTCCAGGGGCCGTCGGGGCCCAGGAGCGGGGCCACCTCGGCGGGCGTCGCGCCGAGCAGCAGCCGTACCAGGGCCGCCGAGCGGTCCGCCGCGTCCGCACCCTGGTGGGGGGCGGCCAGGAGGGAGAGCAGGACCACCGCGATCCCGGCCACCGTGTGGTCGCCCGATTCCCGCTGCCGGGTCGCCAGGGAGAGGACGAGGCCCTCGCCGCCGCCCAGCGCGTACGCCGCCAGGTGCGTGTCGCCGTGGGTGTCCGTGGCCGAGGCGGGGGAGCCGGGGCGTTCGCGGGCGACCACACGGGCCAGCCGCGTCAGCGCTGCCGCAGCCTTGGGGGGCGGGCGGCGGCCCGCCGCGTGGACCTCCTCGCCCCGCGCCGTCAGCAGCACCGCCCGGCCGCTCAGCTGCGTGGCGAGCTGGTGGAGGACCGCCGGTACGGGGTCGGGGCGGGCCGCCGCCGTCGCCAGGGCCTGCTGGGCCCGGGTCACCCGGCGCAGCTCCCGGTGGCGGGCCTCCGCCATCAGCCGCCACACCGCCCGCGCGATCGTCGTGAACGGGGTCTCCGGCGGCACCTCCAGCAGCGGCAGCCCGTGCCGGTCGCACGCCTCGACGAGGGTTTCCGGGACCGCCTCGTACACGGGGCGGACGCCGAAACCCAGCGCCGCCGCGCCCGCCTCCACCAGCCGCGCCACATAGTGGTCCGGATCTGTCAGCAGCACCCCGGCGCTCAGCAGAAGCTCACCGCCGAGGAGGTACGGGTAGGGGTCGGCCATCTCCGAGGTGTGCACCCAGAGGAGGTCGGCGTCGGCCGGGCCCGCGATCCGGCGCAAGCCCAGCTCCTTGCTCGCCAGGAGTGCGGCGAGGGGGATGGGCGGGGCCGGCGGGCCGGGGGAGTGGGCGGGCGATGTCGGCATGGAGGGTTCGTCCATTCACGGCGGTGAGAGTGGAGGAAACGTACACTTCAACGCTGCCTTTCGGCCACCTACCGTCTTCCTCGCACCTGCACCACCCGCACTGCACCTGTTGCGCGAGACGGACCGCTTCCGTCCTCAATCGCCGGACGGGCTCGAGGTCGCCGCCCGGCCCCGTGGGTCCCGCACACTTGACACCGTACGAAACCCGTACGAATCCTGAAACGAAAGGCACTCCACCCCCATGAGCAGCAACGAATCGCCGCGCGGCCCCGTCGACTCCTCCCGCGTCCCCCGGTACGCCGGGCCCGCGACGTTCGCCCGGCTGCCCCGGCTCGACGAGGTCGGGCGGGCCGATGTCGCCGTCGTCGGCGTGCCCTTCGACAGCGGGGTCTCCTACCGGCCCGGCGCCCGCTTCGGCGGCAACGCCATCCGTGAGGCGTCCCGGCTGCTGCGCCCGTACAACCCGGCCCAGGACGCTTCCCCGTTCGCCCTCGCGCAGGTCGCGGACGCCGGGGACATCGCGGCGAACCCGTTCAACATCAACGAGGCCGTGGAGACCGTCGAGGCCGCAGCCGACGACCTGTTGAACACCGGCGCCCGCCTCATGACCCTCGGCGGCGACCACACCATCGCCCTGCCCCTCCTGCGCTCCGTCGCCAAGAAGCACGGGCCCGTCGCCCTGCTCCACTTCGACGCGCATCTGGACACCTGGGACACCTACTTCGGCGCCGAGTACACCCACGGAACCCCCTTCCGCCGCGCCGTCGAGGAGGGCATCCTCGACACCTCCGCCCTCTCCCACGTCGGCACCCGCGGCCCGCTCTACGGCAAGCAGGACCTGACGGACGACGAGAAGATGGGCTTCGGCATCGTCACCTCCGCCGACGTCATGCGGCGCGGTGTCGACGAGATCGCCGACCAGCTGCGCCAGCGCATCGGCGACCGGCCGCTCTACATCTCCATCGACATCGACGTCCTGGACCCGGCGCACGCCCCCGGCACCGGCACCCCCGAGGCCGGCGGCCTCACCTCCCGCGAGCTGCTGGAGATTCTGCGCGGGCTCTCCTCCTGCCACCTGGTCTCCGCCGACCTGGTGGAGGTGGCGCCCGCGTACGACCACGCCGAGATCACCTCCGTGGCCGCCTCCCACACCGCGTACGAGCTGACGACGATCATGTCCCGTCAGATCGCGGCGGCAAAGGGAAACAAGGAAGCCAAGTGAGCCACGACCACGACGACCGGCCGCAGCTCACCGCCGCGCAGGCCGCCGCCGTCCTGACCCCGCCGCCCGGCCGCACCGGCGGTGACCTCGTCGTCGAGTCCCTCCAGGGGCTCGGCGCGACCACCGTCTTCGGACTGCCCGGCCAGCACGCGCTCGGCATGTTCGACGCGCTGCGCCGCTCCTCCCTCCGTTACGTCGGACTCCGCGTCGAGAACAACGCCGGGTTCGCCGCCGACGCGTACGGCCGGATCACGGGGGAAGTGGCGCCGCTGCTCCTGTCCACCGGGCCCGGGGCCCTCACCTCGCTGGCCGCGCTCCAGGAGGCGGCCGCCGCCTCCGCGCCCGTCCTCGCGCTCTCCAGCCAGATCCCCGTGGCGGGGCTCGGCGGCGGGCGCCACGGCTATCTGCACGAGCTGCGCGACCAGCAGGCCTCCGTACGGGACATCGTGAAGTCCGTGCACACCGTGCGGGCCGCCTCGCAGATCCCGTCCGCGATCGCCGCCGCGTGGGAGTCCGCGCTGACCGCCCCGCACGGGCCGGTCTGGGTGGAGATCCCGCAGGACGTGCTCCTCACCGTGACCACTCTGCCCGTCGTCAGCGCCATGGACGCCACCCCGCGCGAGCTCTACCCGCGCCCCGAACTGACGATCGCCGCCGCCCACCTGCTGTCCAACGCCGAGCGGCCGGTGATCATCGCGGGCGGCGGCGTCGTACGCTCCGACGCCTCCGGCAAGCTGCGCGCGCTCGCCGAGAAGATCGACGCCCCCGTCGTCACCACCTTCGGCGGCAAGGGCGCCTTCCCCTGGGAGCACCCGCTCTCGCTGCGCTCCTGGCTGGAGGACCGGCACACCACCGATTTCCTGGAGGACGCGGACGTCCTGCTCGTCGTCGGCTCGGGGCTCGGTGAGCTCTCCTCGAACTACCACACCTTCCGCCCCCGCGGCCGGGTCATCCAGATCGAGGCGGACGCCGGGAAGCTGGAGTCCAACCACCCCGCCCTCGGCATCCACTCCGACGCCCGCGAGGCGCTGTCCGAGCTGCTGGAGACCGTGGAGCGGCGCGAGGACGCGGGTGCGGCTGAGCGTGTACGTACGGTGCTGGAGAAGGTGAGGGTCCGGATCGACGCCCAGGAGCTCACCCTGGAGCAGCAGGTCCTCGCCGCCGTACGTGAGGCGCTGCCCGACGCCTCGCCCAGCTTCTGGGACATGACGATCCTGGCCTACTGGGCCTGGTCCGCGTTCGACGCGCGGCGCCCCAACACCATGCACTCCGCCCAGGGCGCGGGCGGCCTCGGCTACGGCTTCCCGGCGGCCATCGGCGCCGCCTCCGCGGACCCGACCACGCCGGTCCTCGCGGTCTCCGGCGACGGCGGGGCGATGTACTCCATCGCGGAGCTGGCCACCGCGCGCCAGTACGACCTGCCGCTGACGTGGCTGATCGTCGACGACGGGGGCTACGGCATCCTGCGCGAGTACATGACGGGTGCCTTCGGCGAGGCCACGGGGACCGAGCTGTCCCGCCCGGACTTCGTCGCCCTCGCCAAGTCCTTCGGCGTGCCCGCCATCCGTACGTCACCGGAGTCGCTCGCAGCGGACCTGGGCAAGGCGCTGGCCGAGCCCGGACCGTCCGTCGTCGTGCTTCCGGCCCTGCTGCGGATGTTCGAGCCGACGCACCTGTAGACCGGGCGGGGGCGGGAGGCCGGCATTTTTCAGCCGGACCCGCCCCCTCAGCCCGTGGCCGCCGTCCTCTCCGCGCTCGCGTCCGCCTCCGCCTCCGCTTCGGCGGCGGACGCGGACGCGTGTTCCATGGAGGACGGCTCTGTGCCGGCCTTCGTATGCGCGGGATCGTGAGGGGTGAAGGAGACCCGGACGCCCTCACCCAGCGGCGTCAGACTGAAGTCTGCGTCCAGGGCGCGAGCGAGCCGGGCCAGCAGGGGCACCGTCGGCATGGAGCCCCCGAGCTCCAGCTTGGACACCTGCGGCTGGCTCATCCGCGCCCGCCGGGCCAGCTCGGTCTGGGCCAGCCCCAGCTCCGTACGACGGTCGTAGACGGCTTGTCCGAGGTCCCAGGCCAGATCCAGCTCCAGGCGGCGCCGTACGCGCTCCGCGCTCTCGGCGCTGTCCTCGCCCTCCGAGATGCTCTCGGCGACCTTCCGGTCCCGGGCAAGCTTCCATTGTGCGTGGCTCACCATGTGGCTCTTCCTTTCCAGACGTCGCGTCCAGACGTCGCGTCCAGACATCGCGGATGAATGTGTCGTGGGCGGGCTCCTGCTCCGTCTCGCAGATCGCCTTGGCGCGCCTGGCGCGAGCGATCTCCGCATTCTCGCGCTGCCGCGTCCTGCGGAAGACCGTGAGCATGACGACCCGGCGACCCGGCGCCAGCCAGCACGACATTCGTACGGCCCCGCGATCGCGTCCCATCCCGAACCTGAGCTCCCGCACTCCGTCCCCGATGAACCGCGAGTGCGGTTCGCCCAGCATGGTCGCACTCCGCGCCGGCCTGCCCGCCGCGTGGGCCGCCCGCCCGTAGGCACTCGCCGACAGGTTCGTCAGCCACAGTCGGACCTCCGGCCCGATCTCGACGATGAAGGGTTCTTCCATATGGAGGAGCGTATATATCCGCCAGCGTATATCTGTCCGAAGTGGGCAGGAAGTCCGCCGCACGAGTGAGGGAGGCGCCCTGCGTTGACCCGGCTCGCCGGGTGCGATCGTTGCGGAGGGATGAAATCCGCTCCCCGCCGTGTTGGTGCCTTCCGGAAGATCGGGCGGAACAGGCGGATCAGCGGAGAAGGCCGGGAGGCAACGCGTGACGGGCGCAGAGCAACAGGGGTGGGGCCGACGGCTGACCGGGTACGCGTGGCGGTACCGGCGCAACGTCGTGCTCGCGCTCGGCTCCTCGCTCGCCGGGATGGCCGTCATGGCGCTCGTCCCGCTGATCACCAAGGTGATCATCGACGACGTCGTCACCGACCACACGCGCTCGCTCGCCGTCTGGACCGGCCTCCTCATCGGCGCGGCCGTCCTCGTCTACATCGCCACCTACATCCGCCGGTACTACGGCGGCCGGCTCGCCCTGGACGTCCAGCACGACCTGCGTACGGACATGTACGCGACGATCACCAGGCTCGACGGCAAGCGCCAGGACGAGCTCTCCACCGGGCAGGTCGTCGGCCGGGCCACCAGCGACCTCCAGCTCATCCAGGGGCTGCTGTTCATGCTCCCGATGACCATCGGGAACGTCCTGCTCTTCCTCATGTCCTTGGTGATCATGGCGTGGCTCTCCCTGCCGCTCACCCTCGTCGCCCTCGCCGTCGCCCCCGCGCTCTGGGCCATCGCCCGCCGCTCCCGTAAGCGCCTCTTCCCCGCCACCTGGTACGCCCAGGGCCAGGCCGCCGCCGTCGCGGGCGTCGTCGACGGAGCCGTCTCCGGGGTCCGGGTCGTCAAGGGCTTCGGCCAGGAGGACCAGGAGACCGGCAAGCTCCGAGAGGTCAGCCGACGGCTCTTCGCCGGGCGGCTGCGCACCATCCGGCTGAACTCCCGCTACACCCCCGCCCTCCAGGCCGTGCCCGCGCTCGGCCAGGTCGCCATGCTCGCCCTCGGCGGCTGGCTGGCCACCCGGGGCGAGATCACCCTCGGCACGTTCGTCGCCTTCTCCACCTACCTCGCCCAGCTCGTCGGCCCGGTCAGGATGCTCGCCATGGTCCTCACCGTCGGCCAGCAGGCC
The DNA here is from genome assembly GCF_040613515.1 of Streptomyces sp. NPDC006261. Taxonomy (NCBI): domain Bacteria; kingdom Bacillati; phylum Actinomycetota; class Actinomycetes; order Kitasatosporales; family Streptomycetaceae; genus Streptomyces; species Streptomyces sp. NPDC006261. The sequence continues at coordinate 45,403 of NZ_JBEXSI010000044.1, read as the reverse complement.
CGCGCCGGCGTGGAGCGCGTCCTGGAGCTGATCGACACCGAGCCCTCCCTGCAGGACGGCACCAAGGAGCTGCCCGCCGACGCCCCGGCCGGCATCGAGTTCGACGACGTGCGGTTCGGTTACGACGAGGAGCGGCCCGTCCTCGACGGCTTCTCGCTCACCGTCGAACCCGGCGAGACCGTCGCGATCGTCGGCGCCTCCGGCAGCGGCAAGTCCACCGTCTCGCTCCTGCTGCCCCGCTTCTACGACGTCTCCCACGGCGCCGTCCTCATCGGCGGCCACGACGTCCGTGAGCTCACCCAGGCGTCCCTGCGCGCCGCCATCGGGCTCGTCCCCGAGGACAGCTTCCTCTTCTCAGACACCGTCCGCTCCAACATCGCCTACGGCTTCCCCGACGCCACCCAGGAGCAGATCGAGCAGGCCGCCCGGGCCGCCCAGGCCCACGGGTTCATCTCCGCGCTGCCCGAGGGGTACGACACCACGGTCGGCGAGCACGGGCTCACCCTCTCCGGCGGCCAGCGCCAGCGCGTCGCCCTCGCCCGCGCCATCCTCACCGACCCCCGCCTCCTCCTCCTGGACGACGCCACCTCCGCCGTCGACGCCCGTGTCGAGCACGAGATCCACGAGGCCCTCAAGCAGGTGATGGAGGGCCGTACGACGCTCCTCATCGCCCACCGCCGCTCCACCCTCCAGCTCGCCGACCGCATCGCCGTCCTCGACCGCGGGAAGCTCGCCGCGATCGGCACCCACGAGGAGCTGGAGAGCGCCTCCCCGCTCTACCGCCGCCTGCTCACCGACCCCGACGAGCTCGGAGGCACCTCCCCGGGCCACCGGCCGCCGCACACCGAAGCGGACCCCGACGGCGACCGCGCCCTGCAGGAGGAGCTGGACGTTGAGTTCGACGCCGAGCGCGGGGTCACGCCCGAGCTGTGGATCCGCAAGGAGGAGGACCGGGACGCCACCGTCGCCGGGATGCCCGCGACCCCCGAGCTGCTCGCCCAGGTCGAGGCTCTGCCGCCCGCGACGGACACCCCGCAGGTCGACGAGGCGAACGCCGTACGGTCCGAGGACTCCTACGGGCTCCGCCGGCTGCTGCGCGGCTTCGGCGGCGCCCTGCTCATCAGCCTCGGGCTCGTCGCCGTCGACGCCGGGACGGGCCTGCTGCTGCCGGTCCTGATCCGGTACGGCATCGACGAGGGTGTCACCCAGGTGTCGATCGGCGCGGTGTGGGCGGCCTCCGCGATCGCGCTGGCCGTCGTGGTCGTCCAGTGGGTGGCCCAGACCGGCGAGATCCGGATGACCGGCCGGACCGGCGAGCGGGTCCTCTACTCGCTGCGCCTCAAGATCTTCGCCCAGCTCCAGCGGCTCGGCCTCGACTACTACGAGCGCGAGCTGACCGGCCGGATCATGACCCGGATGACCACGGACGTGGACGCGCTCTCCACGTTCCTCCAGACCGGCCTGGTCACCGCGTTCGTCTCCGTCGTCACCTTCTTCGGCATCATGGTCGCCCTGCTCGTCCTGGACATCCAGCTCGCCCTGGTCGTCTTCGCGACGCTGCCCGTGCTGATCATCGGGACCTTCTTCTTCCGCCGCAGCAGCGTGAAGGCGTACGAGCTGGCCCGTGAGCGCATCAGCGGAGTCAACGCCGACCTCCAGGAGTCCGTCTCGGGTCTGCGTATCGTCCAGGCCTTCGGCCGGGAGCACGACGGGGCCGCCCGCTTCGCCGAGCGCAGCGCCAGCTACCGCCAGGCCCGGGTGCGCGGCCAGTGGCTGATCTCGATCTACTTCCCGTTCGTCCAGCTGCTGGCCTCGATCGCCGCGGCCGCCGTGATCATCGTCGGCGCGGGCCGGGTCGACAACGGCACGCTGACCACCGGCGCCCTCGTCGCCTACCTCCTGTACATCGAACTGTTCTTCGCGCCCGTCCAGCAGCTCTCCCAGGTCTTCGACGGCTACCAGCAGGCCACCGTCTCCCTCGGCCGCATCCAGGAGCTGCTGCGCGAGCCCACCTCCACCGCCGACCCGGACGAACCGCTGGACGTGCACTCCCTGCGCGGCGAGATCGCGTTCGAGGACGTCTCCTTCGCGTACGACAAGGAGGATGAGGCGGAAGAGGCCCTCACCGGCGTCGACCTGCGCATCCCGGCCGGACAGACGGTCGCCTTCGTCGGCGAGACCGGCGCGGGCAAGTCGACCCTCGTCAAGCTCGTCGCCCGGTTCTACGACCCCACCAGCGGGCGCGTCACCGCCGACGGCACCGACCTGCGCCGGCTCGACATGACCGCCTACCGCCACCGCCTCGGCGTCGTCCCCCAGGAGGCGTACCTCTTCCCCGGCACGGTCCGTGACGCCATCGCCTACGGGCTGCCCGACGCCACCGACGCCCGGGTGGAGGCCGCCGCCCGCGCGGTCGGCGCGCACGACATGATCGCCACCCTGGAGGACGGCTACCTCCACGAGGTCGCCGAGCGCGGCCGTAACCTCTCCGCCGGGCAGCGCCAGCTCATCGCGCTCGCCCGGGCCGAGCTCGTCGACCCGGACATCCTGCTCCTGGACGAGGCCACCGCCGCCCTGGACCTCGCCAGCGAGGCCCTGGTCAACCAGGCCACCGACCGGCTCACCGGCCGCCGCACCACGCTGGTGGTGGCGCACCGCCTGACCACCGCCGCCCGCGCCGACCGGGTCGTGGTGATGGACCAGGGCCGCGTCGCCGAGGACGGCACGCACGACGAGCTGCTGGCCCGGGACGGGCGGTACGCCCGGCTGTGGCGCACGTTCATAGGGGAGGGCATGGGCGAGGACATAGGGGAGGACGAGCCGGCGGGTGTCTGAACCGGTCTTCGGGCCCGCCCACGCAACCTCCCGGCGGTCTGCTGCGTCGTAGCCAAGGACGCACAGGTGCGTACAGATGTCAGGTGGGGGCGAACGTGTTCGACAGGGCGGCGGGAACCAGGGGATCGCAGAGACGGTCCCGGCGCGAGGGGGTGGCGGCGCGCCTCCTCGTCGTGCCGTTGCTGGCCGGTCTCGTACTCCTCGCCGGCGCCCCGGCGACGGCGGCCCAGGCCGCACCCGGCTGCTCCGGCCGCCCCGCGAAGACCGTCACGTTCGCGACGGGGGAGCTGCGCGTCTACAAGAGCCGGGCGCACGCGTGTGCCGTCACCGTCGCCAAGAAGCCGGGCAAGCGGCGGGCGATGAGCGTCACGCTCCAGCCGCGCGGCGGGCGGGTGGTCAAGGACAGCGGTTCGTTCACGCAGATGGCCGGTCCGGTGACGGTCAACGCCCTCAACCGCTGCGTCCGGGCCACCGGAGCGGTCGCCGGGAAGTCGGCCTCGACCGGCTGGATCCTGTGCTGACCGAGCCGTAAGGCCCTGTAAGGGAAACGCGTGAGGAACCGGGACACGCGCAACTGGGTCTGGCGCGCAGTGCGTTGCCCTCGCTAAGTTCACGGCGACTGTTGTGAATCAAGGGGAGGGTGCATGCGCAAGGCGCTCACAGGGGTTCTCTCGCTCGCGGTGCTCATCGGCACGGTGGGAGCGGCGGGAGCCTCGGCCGGTGCGGCCACCGCCGCGGAACCGGACGCGAGTCAGAACAGCCTCGCTGCCGTACGCGGCGGCGAAGCGAGCAACGAGGACATCAAGGACCGCATCCTGGCGATTCCGGGGATGAGTCTGATCGGGGAGAAGCCCTACGCGGGCTACCGCTACTTCGTCCTCAACTACACCCAGCCGGTCGACCACCGGCGCCCGTCCAAGGGCACCTTCCAGCAGCGGATCACCGTGCTGCACAAGGACACCGCCCGTCCGACGGTCTTCTCCACCAGCGGCTACAACGTCTCCACCAACCCCGGCCGCAGCGAGCCGACGCAGATCATCGACGGGAACCAGGTCTCCCTGGAGTACCGATTCTTCACCCCGTCGCGTCCGGCCCCCGCCGACTGGTCCAAGCTCGACATCTGGCAGGCGGCCACCGACCAGCACCGGGTGTTCACCGCGCTGAAGAAGATCTACGCGCAGAAGTGGCTGGCCACCGGCGGCTCCAAGGGCGGGATGACCGCCACGTACTTCGAGCGGTTCTACCCCAAGGACATGGACGCCGTCGTCGCGTACGTGGCGCCCAACGACGTCGTCGACCACGAGGACTCCGCGTACGACCGGTTCTTCCGGAACGTCGGAACCAAGGAGTGCCGCGACAAGCTGCAGGCGGTGCAGCGCGAGGCGCTGATCCGCCGGGCCCCGCTCCAGAAGAAGTTCAAGGAGTACGCCGCCGCCAACGGCCTCACCTTCCATACCCTCGGCTCCGTCGACGGGGCCTACGAGGCCGCCGTCATGGACTACATCTGGGCGTTCTGGCAGTACAGCACGCTCGCCGACTGCGCCGAGATCCTGCCCGACGCCAAGAGCGCCACCGATGACGGGATCTGGGACGCCGTCGACGCGATCTCCGGCTTCGGCTACTACTCCGACCAGGAGCTGGAGAAGTACACCCCGTACTACTACCAGGCGGGCACCCAGCTCGGATCGCCGGACATCAAGCAGCCCTGGCTCGGCAACCTGAGCCGCTACGGCTACCAGCCCCCGCGCAACTTCGTGCCCCGTTCCATCCCCATGACGTTCGACCGGGGCGCGATGCGCGACGTGGACAGCTGGGTCCGGAACAACGCCCACCAGATGCTGTACGTCTACGGGGAGAACGACCCGTGGCGCGCGGAGCCCTTCCGCCTCGGGCGCGGTGCCAAGGACAGCTACGTCCACACCGTGCCGGGCGGCAACCACGGCGCCCGGATCTCCGGTCTGACCGAAGAGCAGAGGGCGAAGGCCACCGCCGCGATCCAGCGCTGGGCGGGGGTCGCCCCGGCGGCCGTCCAGGCGGATCCGGCGAAGGCGAAGCCGCTGGCCGAGTTCGACACGAGGCTGGACCAGCTCAACGGCGAGGTGGAGCGCGACGAGGGCGTCCTGCGCCCGTGAGTATCCGCCCGTAACCGCTCGTGCCCGCCGGCTCCCCTCCGTACGGAGGGGAGCCGGCGGGCACAGTGCTGCCGCGGTCCGCGCTAGTACGACAGCCCGTGGCCCACCGGGTACAGCACCCGCGCCGGGTCGTCCGCCCGCTGGACCGGTACCGGGAGCCTGCCCTCCGGATGCGCGCGGCCCGCGATCACCCGGGCGGCGGCGCGGAGTTCGACGTCCGTCCAGGAGTAGGACGCCAGGATCGCGGCGACCCCCCGGCCGGTGAGGTGGGCGGCGTCGTACGGGTTGCGGATCGCGACGGCGACCACCGGGACGCCGGTCGCCACCAGGGCGTCGACGAGGGTGCGCTGCGTACTGCCCGCCGTGACGTTGTACGTGGCCACGACCACCGCGTCCCTGCCCTGCGCGGCGGCGACCGCCTCGGCGGTCTTCGCCTGGTTCGGGGCCGTACCGGTGGACAAGGCCGTTGCGGAGAAGCCCAGTTCGGTGAAGGCGTCGGCCAGGGTGGTGGTCGGCGGGCCTGTCGTACCGGACGGGGACGCCGGGTCGGCGCCCACCACGAGGAGGCGGCGGTGGGTGCGGCGGGAGAGCGGCAGCAGGGTGCCGGGGTCGGCGAGCAGGGTCGTCGTGCGCTCGGCGATCCGGTCGGCGTCGAGGAGGTGCTTGCGGATGCCGACCGTACGGTCCACCCCCCGGCCGGTGACGAACGGGTCGCGGAAGAGCCCCAGCCTGGTCTTGAGCCGCAGGATGCGCAGGATCGACTCATCGACCCGCGCCTCACTGATCTCACCGCCCCGCACCGCCTCCAGGACCGCGTTCCACGCGACCGAGAGGTTCGGCGGGTTCAGCAGCTGGTCCACGCCCGCCAGCAGTGCGAGGACCGGGACGCGGTCGTCGCCGTACTTCGTGCGCACGCCCTCCATGCCGAGCGAGTCCGTGACCACCACCCCGTCGTAGCCCAGCTCCTCGCGAAGGATGCCGGTGAGGATCGGCCGGGACAGCGTGGCCGGGTCCTCGGACGGGTCGAGCGCGGGGACCACGATGTGCGCGGTCATGACCGAGTCGATGCGGGCCCGGATCGCGGCCCGGAACGGCGGCGCGTCCAGCTCCTCCCACTCCTGGCGGGTGTGCTCGATGACGGGCAGCCCGGTGTGGCTGTCGGTGCTGGTGTCGCCGTGCCCGGGGAAGTGCTTGGCGGTGGCCGCGACCCCGGCGCCCTGATAGCCCTTCACCTGCGCCGCGACCAGGTCCGCCACCGCCTGCGGGTCGGAGCCGAAGGAGCGGACGCCGATGACCGGGTTGGCCGGGTTGACGTTCACGTCGGCGTCGGGCGCGTAGTTCTGGTTGATGCCGAGCGCGGCCAGTTCGGCGCCCGCGATCCAGGCCGCCCGCCGGGTGTCGGACCGCGAGCCGCCCGCGCCCAGGGCCATCGCGCCCGGCAGCAGGGTCGCGGGCTCACCGACCCGGCAGACGATGCCGTGTTCCTGGTCGGTGGAGATGAGCAGCGGTACGCGGGAGGGCTTGCCGAGGGCGGCCTGCTGGATGCCGTTGGAGAGGGCGGCGATCTGGTGCGGGTCGCGGGTGTTGTGCGCCCAGGCGAAGTAGATGATCCCGCCGACGTGGTAGGTGGCGACCAGCTCGGCGGCGGTGCGGACCCCGATCTCCTTGAGGTTCGCGTCGATGTCGGCCTGGTCGGGGTCGGTGGCGGAGTGCCCGTACACCCGCATCACGAAGAGCTGGCCGACCTTCTCCTCCAGGCTCATCCCGGCGATGATCCGCCGCAGCCGACGGTCGGTGGAGGCGTTCGTGGGGTGCGCGGATGCGGTGCCGGTGGCGGAGAGGACGCCGGTGGCCGCGGCTGCCGTGGCGGCGGCGCCGACGGTGAGGAGGGTGCGTCGTGAGGTGCGGTGGGGCACGTGAGCTCCTTCCCTGACTGAAAGAAACTTCCAAGATGATACGGATATAGGGAAAGTAACTTTCGGTCAAGGGGGCGGGAGCGGAACGGCAGCGACACGCGCGCGATGGGGTGGTCGGGGAGCGGGGCGGGCGCTACTGCTTGGGCGCCCCCAGCCGCAGCAGGTGGTCCCGCCCCGCGCGCAGCAGGCCCGGCAGCTCCGCCGCGCCCGGGTGCCAGCGCTTCTCGTACTCCCAGCACACCCACGTCTCCGGGTCCAGCGGCTCCAGGCAGGCGGCCAGCGGCAGCACCCCCGCGCCCAGGGGGAGCGGAGTGAGGTCGTCCGCCGATGCGACGTCCTTCACCTGTACGTAGCCGAGGTGCGGGGCCAGCACCGCGTGGCCGGCGGCCGGGTCCTCGCCGGCCAGCCAGGTGTGCAGGACGTCCCAGACGGCCCCGATCCTGGGGTGGCCGACGGTGCCCACGACCCGGGCCACGTCGGCGCCCGCACGGTGGGAGTCGTGGGTCTCCAGCAGGATGCCGACGCCCATGTCGGCGGCGGCCGGGGCGGCCGCGCCCAGGCGGCGGGCGGCCGTCGCGTCGGCGTCCGCCGGGTCCTGGTCACCGCCGCCGGGGAAGACCCGGACGTACCGGGCGCCCAGGTCCCGGGCGAGCTTCACCAGGTCCGCCAGCCCGGCGGAGATGGCCTCGTCGTCGCCCTCGGCCGCCACCTGGACGTACCCGGCGACCGTCAGGATCTCCACTCCGGCCCCCTTGAACGCCTCGACCACATCGGCCCGTTCGAGGGAGGAGAGGCCCGGGTGTACCGGTTCCTCGGCGTGGGCGCGCAGTTCCACGCCCTCGTAACCGTGCTCGGCGGCGAGCCGGACGACCTCGGCCACCGGCATTCCCGGCACCCCGAGAGTGGAGAAAGCGAGCTTCACGTGCGTGTCCTTCCCATCGTGACGCGCGGGAGTGTGTCCGGCGCCCTTCCCCCGGCTCCTGCCCGCCGCCCGGGCTGCTATGCGGCCCCGGGCCGCTGTGCGGTGCCCCGCAGCACCTGCTCCAGGCTACCGAGCAGCCGCAGCGCGTCCTCGCGCTCCGCCCCCTCCAGCGCCCGCCCGCCGGAGGCCGCGGCCACCGGCTCCGGGGTGATCACCCGCAGGGCGGCCGCGGCCTGCCGGGCGAACATCGCCAGCAGGTCCAGCTCCCGCACGCTGGAGCGGGCCTGCGGTGAGGCGTCCAGCACTTCGAGGACGCCCAGGACGCGGGAGTCGCTGATCAGCGGGGCTGCCATCAGGGAGTCCGGGACGTACTCGGTGGACTCGGCCAGCGAGCGGTCGAACGACGGGTCGGTCGACAGGTCGTCCACCACCATCGGCTCGCCCGAGGTCGCCACCCAGCCGGCGATCCCCCGCCCGGCCGGGAACCGGCGCCCCACCAGGAACTCCTGGCCCTCCCCGGAGACCGCCCGGAAGACCAGTTCGTCCGTCTCCTCGTCGAGCAGGAGGACCGAGCTCGCGGCCGCGCCGAAGATGGCACGGGCCACGTCGACGACCGACTGGAGCAGCTCGTTGCGGGGTGTGTCGGAGGAGGCGGGGGCGAGGGGGGACGCCGGGGCGGATTCAGTCTTCGGAGTCATCGCGGGTATCTCCTGCCGCTGTTGAGGGACGCGGGGGGTCTGAAGGACGCGGGGGGTGTTCGGTGCTCGGCTCGTGCCGCACGTTGGCCGCCGACAGGTAAAGGGCGTTCTTGAGCTGGAAGGCCGTCATCCGGGGATGCGCCGACAGGATCCGCGCGCAGAGCCCGGCGACGTAGGGCGTGGCGAAGCTGTTCCCGGTGGTGCGGATCGTCCGGCCGCCCAGCCACGGCACGGTGACGTTCTGGCCCGGCCCGAAGAACTCCACGGGCGGCTCAGGGTTGTAGAGGTGGAGGCCGGGGTCGTCCTCCTGGTGGCTGCCGACGGAGATCACCGAGGCGAACCGCCACGGGAAGCTCTCCACCGGGGTGTTGTGGGCCGAGGCGACGATCACCGTACGGGCGAAGTAGGCGCTGTCCGCGAGGGAGTGCAGCTCCTGCGCGAACCGGGTGCGGGTGGTCGACAGGCTCAGGTTCACCACGTCGAAGCGCTGCTCGACCGCCCAGCGCAGCCCCGCCATCAGGATGTCCCCCGTGCCGGAGAACCGCTCGCCCAGCACCCGGACGCTGTGGATCTCGCACTCCGGCGCGGTCCGGCGGATGATGCCCGCGCACGCGGTGCCGTGCCCGCAGGTGTCACCGGTGGTCGTCGGCTCGACCGTGATCTCCCCGGTCTCCGCGTCCTTGACCACCACCCAGGAGGCGGCCGGCTCGCCGACCAGCGGATGGTCGCGCTCCACCCCCGAGTCCACCACGCACACACGGACGCCGCGTCCGGTGGCGGGCCCGGCGGGGTGTCCGCCCGGTGGTCCCGGGTCGCCCAGGACGGGCACGTCCTCGGGGCCGCGCCCGCGCAGGCTCCAGGTCAGGCCCTGCCCTGGGGCAGCCCTCGTTCCGGCTGTCGCCGTCGTCTCTCCCGCGGTGCCCATCGGTCAGCTCCCTTCCCTCGTCGTGACCATTGCCGTGGTTCCCGCAAGTGCCGTGAGGAAGGCCGCCACCCGGCGGGCCCCCGGCAGGTGTCCCTTGCCCGCGAAGTGCGCCCCGGCGCTCCGGGCCGCCGCCTGGGCGGCAGCCGTGCGGTCCAGCGCGGCGAGTGTGCGGGCCCGGTCCAGTTCGGCGGAGGCCCGCACCAGCGGCGAGTCGGTGAGCAGGGACGCGCGTACGGCCCTCTCGGCGTGGTGGAACGCCTCGTCCGGGCGGTCCCGGGCCGCCAGCCGGCCCCGGAGCCCTTCCAGGTCGACGGCGTCCGCGCGGCTCAGCTCCGACGCGTCGCCGATGCCCGCCAGCCACCTTGCCGCCCGGTCCTCGCCCCCCGCGTCCAGCTCCAGCCGGGCCGCGTCCAGCGCCACGGCCGTCCGCATCCCCGCCGCCCCCATCCGCCGGGCCGCCGCGTCCGCCCGGGCCAGCAGGGCCAGGGCCTCCGTGCTCCGGCCGAGCAGCGCCTCCACGGTCGCCCGGAACACCGGCAGGAACACCTTCGCCTCCGCGAACCCGAGCTTTCCCGCCAGCCGTTCCGCCTCTGCCAGGCACGCGTACGCGTCGTCGGCCCGGTCCTGGAGCCCGTACAGCACGGCCAGCGGACAGTTGAGCGTGACCCGGACCGTCGGCCGGCCGGACCCGTGGGCCGCCAGCAGGGCGCGGCAGCGCTCCGCCGCCTCCGGCACCGGGACGGGACCGCGCCAGAGCGAGATGCCGATCGCGCCCAGGGCCCCGGCCCGCTCCGGTTCGGCCCCGGCCTCCACCGCGTGCTCCAGGGCCCGCGCGTGGTCGCGCTCCGCCTCCTCGTGGCGGCCCGACTGCTGGAGCTGCTGGGCGAGGCGCAGGTGGGCCCGGGCCCGGCCGGCCGCGTCCCCGGCCGCCTCGAAGACCGGCAGCACCGAGCGGGCCGTGGCGGCGGGGCCGGGGCTCGCCGCCGGGTCCAGCACCGCCAGCGCGAGGCGGGCATGCGCGGCCTCCACCGGGGACGAGCCCGAGTCCCGCACCCTGCGCAGCAGTTCGGCGCCCTCCGCGACCCGGCCGAGCGCCACCCGTACCTCTCCGAGCCCCAGCAGCGCGCCCGCCGCGTCCGGCCGCAGCTCCACCGCCCGCTCCAGCAGCCCGTGCGCCCAGTGCAGGTCGGAGCGGGCGGCGGCCTGGGCCCCGGCCCGGCCCAGCGCGGCGGCGGCCCGGTCCCGCAGCAGCCGGGCCCGGTCGTCCAGCAGCCCCAGCTCGGTGCGGTAGCGGTAGGCGCGCTCCAGATGGCCCCCGACCGCGCCGTCGCCGGTCCGCAGCACGCTCGGCAGCTCGGCCGCCCACGCGTGGCGCTCCGCCTTGGCCCGCTTGGAGAGCGAGGCGTAGGCGACCTCATGGACCAGCCCGCTGCTGAACCGGTACGCCGAGGGCTCCCCGGCCCCGGCCGGCGCGGGCTCCACCAGGCGCCGCAGGGCCAGGGCGGCGAGCGCCTCGTCGACGCGGTGCCGGTCCCTGGGCCCCTGCCCGGTGACGGCGGTGGTGACGGCCCCGGACTGCTCCGCCGTCCGCACGGACAGCTCCAGCCGCACCAGTTCCGCCGCCGCGAACTCCCGGCCGATCACGGCGGCCAGGTCCACCACCCCGCGCTCGGCCCGGGCCAGCGCGCCGATCCGGGCACCCAGGAGGGCCTGGAGGGTGGGCGGCAGCTCCCCTTCCGGCCCCGGGGCGGCGGTGGTCCCGTCGCCGACCAGGAGCTGTTCCAGGTAGAGCGGGTTGCCTTCGGAGCGGGCCAGGAGCCGGTCGTCGGCCGGGGCGGGACGGCCATCCAGCCGGGCCAGGCCGGCGGCCAGCCGGGCCGCCTCCTCCCGGGGGAGACCGGTGAGCTGGAGGTGCCCCTGCTGTGCGCCGGCCGCACCCGTCACCTGTTCCTCTTCCGGGCGGCCCGCGCAGAGCACCAGGACGCGCCCGGGCCCGGCGTTGCCCGTCAGCCGGTCCACCGTCCGGACCAGCAGAGGCGCCGCCGCATGCCAGTCGTCGAACACCAGGACCACCGGCCGGTCCCGGGCCGTCCGCTTCAGGAACGCGGTCAGCGCGGCGCACATGTCCTCGAAGGGGGCGTTCGGCGTGCCGTCGCGCAGGAGGCCCCCGGAGAGCACGGCCATGGCGTCGTCGGTCGCCTCGTCCCCGGGGGCGTGGGCCTGCGGGAGCAGGGAGCGTACGGCGTCGGCGAGGGGGGCCAGGGTGCCGTGGTCCCCGTAGGTGCGGCAGCGGCCCGCCCCGTACGCGAAGGCGCCCGCGCCGCCGCGGCGCGTCAGCCACTCCCGTACCAGCCGGGTCTTGCCGATGCCCGCCTCGCCGGTCACCCGCAGCGGCCCGGGGCGGCCATCACGTACGGCCTCCTCCAAGGCCCGCTCCAGGGCGCGCAGTTCGGTGGCGCGGCCGACGAATGGGGCGTCGAAGCGGCGGAGCAGCTCGGGGTCGTCCGCCCCCAGCGCGAGCAGCCGGTAGGCCTCCACGCTCTGGCGCCTGCCCTTGAGCCGGAGGGGGCCGGTGGGCTCGGCCGTCACCGTGGGGCCGGCGGCGAGGAGGGTCTGCGGGCCGATGAGGATCTCACCCGGGCCCGCGTTCTGCTCAAGGCGCGCGGCGATGTTGACGACCTCGCCGGAGACGAGGGCCTGGCGGGCGGTGGCATCCGAACCGGCCACGACCTGACCGGTGTTGACCCCGACCCTGGTCGTCAGCCGGATGCCGAGCGAGGCGTGCAGCTCCTCGTTGAGGGCGTCCAGCGCCCGGCGCATCCCGAGCGCCGCCGCCAGGGCCCGCCGGGCGTCGTCCTCACGGACCACCGGTACGCCGAACACCGCCATGACCGCGTCCCCGATGAACTTCTCCGGGGTGCCGCCGCGCGCCACGATCTGGGCGCTCATCGCCTCGAAGTACCGCAGGGTCACCGCCCGCAGGGTCTCCGGGTCCAGCACCCCCGACAGTGCGGTCGAGCCCACGAGATCGCAGAACAGCACGGTCACCGGCTTGCGTTCGTCCTCCGGGGGAGGAGCCACGGGGGCGGGGGTCGCCGCAGGGCCGGCGCACGGCGTCCCGCAGGACGAGCAGAACCGGGCCGTGGAGGGGAGCTCCTGTCGGCACGAGGGGCAGGTCATGGCGGGTCCTCAACTCTCCTGGTCCAACTCGCCCCGGAAGAAGGGCTCTCCTCGAACGGGGGGATGGTGGCTGATCCGGTCCCGGGGCGCCCGCGCCGGACCCCCGTCCTGGCGCGGGCGCCCCGGGCGCCGCTAGAACAGCGCGCCGCCCGCGATCTCGCCGTGGGCCTGGACCTCGGGGCCCACCGCGTCGAGCCGGTTCTTGACGTCGAGCAGGAGGGTGAGCTCCTGCGGTGTGAGCTCGCTCAGCACCAGGCGCTGTTCCTCGGTGAGCAGGTCCACGGGGAAGCCCGCCCCATACAACACCGCCTCCACGGGGGGATGTTCGGGGCGGCTCGGGTTCTGAGGTGGTCCGGTCATCGGGTGACTCCCGTCGGTGGGGTGGGTCCGGCTCCCCGCAGCGACGGCGCCGGTGCGGAGCGCCCGAGCCGGACGAACAGCCGGGTGAGCGCGTCGAGGGAGTGCAGCGCGCTGACCGCGACGGCCGCTTCCTGGTCCCGGGTCAGCGGCAGCCGGTCCAGCAGCGCGTACAGCTCGTCCAGGTGGTCCGTGTCGAGCGCCGCGTGCTCCCGTACGGTCCGCAGGGCCGCGGCGGGCAGAGCAGTCGATCTGCCGATGCGGTCGGTCAGCCCGGGGGCGGGCGCGTACCCCTCCAGCACGGCGATGTAGCCGAGCAGGGCCACCGGGTGGTGGTGCTCGATCCAGTAGAACTGGGGGCCGACGAGGGCGGCCACGTCCGGCGGCGGCTGTGGGCCGAGCGCGTCCTCGGGGGCGGCGCCCGCCGCTAGCAGATCCTCCAGCAGCCAGGTGTCGTGCCCGGCCTCCTCCTGGATGTGCTCCGCCAGATAGGCGGCCAGCGGCTCCGACAACGGGTCGCCGGGTCTGACCGCCGTACGCCGCAGGGCGAGTTCCATCAGCGGCACGGAGGCCCGGATCACGGCGTGCATGGTGCACAGGTACGTCCGGTAGCGCGGCAACAGGTCCTCGGGGCGCCACATACGGGCCGTGGCGCCCCGGAACTCCGGTTCCAGCAGAAGCAGTTTGGTCCGCAGGCGCGTCGAAGTCCTTCCGGGTGCAGTGGCGCTGGTCCACGTGATGCTCACCGTGCGCTCCGGGCGCCCACCAGCGGGGCGTACGCCGAGCAGCCGTGCCGCCGGACGACCCCCTCCGGCCCGCCCCGCGCACCGCGCTCGGCGGCGGCCAGGTCGAGCAGTGCACCCGCCGGGCCCGCTGCCACCGCACGGGCCCCGGCCGCCACCGCCTCGTCGCCGCCCAGCGCCCGGCAGCCGTCGCAGTAGGAGCCCGCTTGGGGCGCGACGCCGGAGCGAGCGGCCAGATGAGTGGGCCCGACCGTGCGGATCATCCGCAGCACCGGTGATTCCAGGGCCCGTCGGCGTACGGTCTCCCAGTCGTCGGAGCCGATGTGCCCGAGGTCCAGATGGGCCGGGGCGGGCCGCCGGTCCACCGTGTCCTGGTTGCAGCAGGCCAGCACCGTACCGTCGAACGCGACCACCGGCCAGGCGGCCATCGAGCACGGCGCCGCCACCGACGGGTCAGGGCCGGTGCGCGCGGGCCGGGCCCAGGCGGCGGCCCGGCCGAACGGCCGCACCTCGTTGACCAGGGACGGCACCCGGCCGCCGAACTCCTTCTCGATCGCCCGGGTGATGTCGGCCAGGTACGGGTCGGCGGCGCCGGTCCCGGTGAGGTGGAAGCTGACGGAGACCCCCGAATCGCGGATGCGGTGCAGGGCCCGGAACACATCCGCGCGCGCCACCTCCCGCTCGTGGTGGACGTCCAGGCTCGCGGAGAAGTGGTCGGCCTGGGCGATCGCGCGCAGGATCGCGGGCGGGATCTCCTTCGAGCGGGCGAAGAACATCCCGCTCAGCACCGCCGTACGCGATCCGGCGCGACGCGCCAGGAAGCTCAGCTCGCCGGCGAGCGTGGGCAGGAGCAGCGGCTCCCCGCCCGTCAGCATGACGACGTCCGGGCGGTTCTCGGCAGTGAACGAGCCCACGAAGCGAAGCAGCTGACCGGCGTCCGGCTCCTCCCGCACGGTCAGGTCCGACCCGGTCGAGCAGTGCCCGCACCGCAGGGGGCAGCGGCGGGTGAGGCCGAGCAGCAGACCGGCGGCCGGGAAGGGCCGGAGTCCGACGAGTTCGGCGAGTTCCATACGGGCCGCCTCCTTCGGGGGCTGGGGCGCGCCCGGGCTTCAGGGGCCGGTACGCACCCGCCCAGGCTGTGCCGTACCGGTTCACGGGCGGTCTGCCATCGCTTCAGGACCGGTATGCGCCCAGCTCAGCGAGGCCCGGTGGCCGCCCCGGCCCCCGGCGGAGCGGCCGCCCGGCCGCGCCGTACTGGCCCCATACCGGACCCATACCGGCGGCGAAGCGTCTCCCAGGCCGCCGCTCCTAACTTTCTCGGCAACGGCAGGCAACGGGCCGCGGCGCAAGCCACGAGAACCGGGCCGGCACACGACGAGTGGACGGAGACCACCATGTCCGAGAACACCAAGCCCGCGGCCGACGACAACAACGAGACCGAGACCCCCGAGGTCGAGGCGCACTCCGTGCTGGACCTCCAGGAGACCCCGGGCGTCATCGACCGCGAGATCGTGCCGGGCAACTGCGTCAGCACCGTGAGCCTCGTCCTGGGCTGACCGGTCGGAGTCGGGGCGGCCTCCGCGCACCGCGGAGGCCGCCCCGCCCTGCGTCCGGCCAACAGGAAGACAAATAAGAGATGAAGGACAACACGATCGACGGGAGCCCCCGATGGCAACGCCGCTCCGCTCCAACCGGGATTTCCGGCTGCTCTGGTTGAGCGGCCTCTTCGCCGTTCTGGGCGGCCAGATGAGCGCCCTCGCCCTGCCCCTGCTGATACTCAGGACGACCGGCTCCGCCGTGCAGGCCGGCGCCGTGGGGACGGTCTCCGTCTGCGCGCTGCTGGTGACGATGCTTCCGGGCGGGGTCATGGCCGACCGCGTCGAGCGCCGCCGCTTGATGCGGCTGTGCGACGCGGGCAGCCTGGCCGCCGTCACCGCACTGACCGTCGCGGTCTGGTACGGGCACGCCCCCATGGTGCTCGTCCTGCTGGTCGCGACCTCGGGAGCCGTACTGAGCAGCGTCTACGCCCCCGCCGCCTTCGGGCTGATGCGCGCGGTCGTGCCGCCGGACCAGATGGGCACGGCCACCGCGCGGCTCCAGGCGCGCACCGCCACGGTCAGGATGGTCGGCCCGCTCGTCGGCGGTGCGCTGTTCGGAATCCACGAGGCCCTGCCCTTCGCGGCCCAGTTCCTCGGGCTGTTCCTCTCCACCGTCTGTATCGCCCTCGTACGCACCCGCTCCGAGGCCAGGACCCGGGCAGGCTCGGTGTTCAGCCGCCGCGAACTCACCGCCGGGCTCACCTTCCTCTGGCAGCTCCCGTACCTCCGCACGGTGTTGCTCGTCTTCGGTCTGGGCATGAACTTCGCGTTCGGCGCCCTCACCTTCACGGCCCTCGCCGTCTTCTCCGACAACGGGACCTCCGGCCTCGGCAGCGGCTTCGTCATCACCTGCGTCTCGGCCGGCTCACTCGCCGGCGCGCTGCTCGCCCCCCGGATCGCACCGGACCGCCACGCCCGCGCTCTCATCGTCGCCACCTGCTGGACCTGCGTCCTGACGGCCGCCGCCCTGGCCTGGCTGAGCAGCGCCCTGCTGGCCGGAGTGCTCTGCGCGCTCTGCATGTGCCTCTCGACGATCGCCAGCATCGGCTTCCTCTCGACCCTGCTGATCGTCACTCCGGAGGACCGGATCGGGCGGGTCCAGAGCGCCGCGGGCTTCCTGTCCTCGATCGTCCAGCCGTTCGGACCTCTCGCGGGCGGTGTCCTGCTGGCCACCCTGGGCAGCCGCTCCGCCTTCGGCGTCATCGGGTGCGTGCTGGCCGTCTCGGCGGCCGTGGTGACGCTGTCCTCCGCCGTCCGGGCCGGGGCGGCCCCGCCCCCGGAGCGGCCGGAGACGCTCGAGAAGACCCCCGCCCCCACCCCCGCCCCACCCGCTCGCGACGCCGCCGGTCCCGGCGCACTCTGAGGAGGCACACCGTGTCCGTGTCCGGTATCCAGCAGACCCAGCTCTACTGCCTCGCCGACCCCACGTACTACGAGACCCCGGCCCGGCTCCCGGACGAGAAGACCCGCTATCCGCTGGACTCCGTCCCGCCCCCCGAGGGCTGGCGCCGGGTCCGGGGCGGGCTGTGGACCTCGCTGCTGCCGAAGGACCGCGAACCGGCCGGGCAGGGCTGGAAGATCCACGTCTCCACCGTCCCGGAGGAGGCCGAGGCGACCCTGCGCGACACCGCCCGGATCTGCCTCGCCCACGGGGTGCCGTTCAAGTTCCTCCGCAGCGAGCAGGCGCTCCTGCTGATGTCCGACAAGTACATGGCCCGCTCCGGCGCGGGGAAGTTCCTCACGCTCTACCCGCCGGACGAGACCGTCTTCCTGCGGGTGCTGGACGAGCTGACCCACGCCCTCGCCGGACGCCGCGGCCCGTACATCCTCAGCGATCTGCGGATCGGTGACGCCCCCGTGTACGTCCGGTACGGGGCGTTCGTCGCCCGCTGGTGCGTGGACGCCGACGGCGAGCGGGTGCACGCGCTGCGCCACCCCTCGGGCGAGCTGGTGCCCGACGAGCGGGGCGTCGTCTTCCGCGTGCCGCCGTGGGTCACCGTACCCGAGGTGCTGCGCCCGCACCTCGCCGCCCGTGCCGCCGCCGGGGACACCGCCTTCCCCTACACCGTCACCGAGTCCCTCCAGTTCTCCAACGCGGGCGGGATCTACCTGGCCCGGCACCGGGAGACCGGCCGGCGGGTGGTGCTCCGCGAGGCCCGGCCGCACTGCGGTCTTGACGCGGTGGGCGACGACGCGGTGACGCGGCTGCACCGCGAGCACCGGGCGCTGACCGCCCTGGCCGGGCTGGACTGCGTGCCCGAGGTGCACGGGGTACGTAGCGTGTGGGAGCACCACTTCCTGATCGAGGAGCACATCGAGGGCGCCACCCTCCTGGAGGAGATCGTCGCCCGCTTCGCCCTCCTCCACGGGTCAGGCACGGCCGCCGAACTCGCCACGTATGTGGCCTGGGTGGACTCCGTGACCGAGCGGCTCACCGAGGCCCTGGCAGCGATCCACGCGCGCGGTCTGCGCTTCGGCGACCTCCACCCGTCCAACGTCATCGTCCGCCCCGACGGCCGCGTCGCCCTCATCGACTTCGAGTACGCCACCGCCCTCGACGACCAGGACACACCGGTGGCGGGCGCTCCCGGCCTCCAGGCGCCCACCGGAACCCCCGGCGCCGAGGCCGACGCCTACGCGCTCTGGGCGACCTGGCTCTCCATGCTGATGCCGCTCATGGAGATGGCCGGGCATGACCGGGCCAAGGCCCTGACCCTGGAACGGTGGGCCCGCCGGCGGTACGGCCTGGCGTCCGAGGCGGGCCCGCCCCGCCCCGCCGCGCTGCGGGCGGCGGAGAGCCGCTCCGGCGGCGAGAGCGAGATCGCCGCGTTGCTGGACGGCCCCGCCCCGGACTGGCCGGAGCTGCGGGCCCGGCTGCTCGCGGGCATCCACGCCGGGGCGACCCCCGAGCGCACCGACCGCCTCTTCCCCGGCGACCCGGGCGCCTTCGCGACCGGCGGGGTCGACGTCGCCCACGGTGCGGCCGGGGTGCTGTACGCCCTGCACCGCGTCGGTGCCCCCGTGGAGGCCGCCTGGACCGACTGGCTCGCCGACGCCGCCGGGCGCCGCGACCCCGCCGCCCCCGGCGGCCTCTACGACGGGCTGCCGGGCACGGCGGTCGTGCTGTCGCTGCTGGGCAGGCGGGAGGAGGGCCGGGAGCTCTTCGAGCGGGCCGCCGCCGCGCCCCCGTCCGCCTCGGCCGACCTGCGATCCGGCCGCGCGGGCATCGCGCTCGCCGCCTTGCGCCTGGCCCGGCCGGCCGGTGAGGGGGGCGCGGCGCCGGACGCCGACGCCAAGGTCGACCACGGCCTCGTCGACCTGGCCGTACGGACCGCCGGTGACCTGGACCTCCTGGTGCGCGGCGAGCCCGTACCGGGACTGGCCGCCCCCGCGTCGGCGGGGCTGCTGCGCGGGCTGAGCGGCGCGGCCCTGCTCCAGCTCGAACT
Organism: Streptomyces sp. NPDC006261; assembly: GCF_040613515.1. Taxonomy (NCBI): domain Bacteria; kingdom Bacillati; phylum Actinomycetota; class Actinomycetes; order Kitasatosporales; family Streptomycetaceae; genus Streptomyces; species Streptomyces sp. NPDC006261. Next base: position 26,651 of record NZ_JBEXSI010000044.1, on the reverse strand, counting down.
GCACGCCCTGACCGGCGAGGACCGGTTCCTACGGGCCGCCGGCCGGGCCCTGGAGCGGGAGGCCGGGCACTGCGTGACGATGCCGGGCGGCACCGTCCAGGTGAAGGACGGCCGGCGCCACCTGCTCTACCTGGACCAGGGGAGCGGCGGCGTCGCGCTGGTGGCCCAGGAGTACCTGGCCCGCCGCGCCGCACCGGCCCTGGCGGCGCTGCTCCCCGGGGTACGGCAGGGCTGTGTCCTCGAATTCGTCCGCGAGCCGGGCCTGTTCACCGGCCGCGCGGGGCTCATGGCCACGGCGGGCCAGCTGTCGCCCAAGGGCCGTACGGAGCCCGACGTCCTGGCCTCCGCCCGCAACCTGTCCTGGCACCTGATCGCCCAGGAGGACCGGCTGCTGGTGCCGGGAGCGAGGCTGCGGCGCTGCTCCGCCGACCTGGGGACGGGCGCGGCGGGCTTGCTGCTGGCCCTGCACTTCCTCTCCGGGGGCACCGGCGGGACCGGCGGGACGCCCGGCCTGCTGGAGCTGCTCACCCTGGGGTGAGGCCCCGGGGTGAGGGCCCCGGTCCCTCACCCCGCCTCCCGCTCGCGCGCGTACAGACAGAGCAGCCGCGGCACTTCGTACAGCGCGGCGTGGGCGGTGACCTCCCCGGTCGGCGAGGTCACCGCCCCCGCGTCGATCAGGGACTCGACGGTGCGGATCGCGGCCCGCTCCCCGCACCCCAGCGCCTCCATCGCCCCGTCCAGGGTGAAGCCGCCCTCCTGCGCGGGCCCGGCCAGCCGCCCCAGCGCCCGCCGGTCGTCCGCCGACAGGTCCTGCCACCCGGACGCCATCCGCAGGCGTACGGAGATGTCCCCGGCGACCAGCTCGTCCAGGGCGGCCGACGGATCGCCGAGCCGGTCCGCGTACTCCCCCAGCGGCAGATGGCGCAGGACCGCCAGCCGCATCCCGCTCACCCTCACCGCCAACGGCAGAGCGCCACAGGCCCGGACGATCCGCAGGGCCGCCGCGGGATCGGTCCGCAGCCGCCCGGGCCCGATCAGCCTGCCCAGCAGCTCCAGCGCCTCGCCGTCCGCCAGGGCGGCCAGGGCGATCCGGTGCACGGGGGCCAGCCCCGCCAGCTGCCCGCGCGCGGTGAGCACCACCGAGGACGGGCCGGAACGGGGCAGCAGCCCCCGTACGAAGGCCTCGTCCGGTACGTCGTCGAGGACGATCAGCGCCCGGTGCAGCGACAGCCATACCTGCCATGCGTCCGCCGCCCCCTGCGACACCGTCGAACCCGTCGAGTCAGCCGTAACCTCCGGGACGCGCACCCCGGACAACCGTCGCAGCTCGCCCAGGACTTCGCCCGGGGTGCGGGCCGAGCCGTCCTCCCGCCGGACCTGGACGTGGAAGCGCCCGTCGGGGAAGCCGTCGCCGAGCAGGTGGGCCGCCCGGAGGGCCAGCGCCGACTTGCCGGAGCCGGCGGGTCCCGAGACGACCACCACCCGTTCGTCCGGGGAGCCCAGCAGCGCCAGCAGGTCCCGCAGCTCCTCACGGCGGCCGGTGAAGTCCCTCGGCGCGGCGGGCAGCGCCGTACCGTGCGCGGTGTCCCGGTCGGCCGCAGGAGGCCGGGCGGCGCGGCCCCGGCCCAGCATCGCCCGGTACAGGGCCGCCATCGCCGGACTCGGCTCCAGGCCCAGCTCCCGGGCCAGCAACTGCCGGTAGTCGTCGTAGACCGCCAGCGCCTCGGCCTGCCGCCCCGACTGGTGCAGCGAGTTCATCCAGGCCACCCGCAACCGCTCCCGCAGCGGGTGGCGCTCCACCAGATCGCGCAAGCCGTCCACCGCGACGGCGGCCCGGCCGAGCTCGATCTCGGTCTCGGCCCAGTCCTCGTACACGGTCAGACAGCGGGCCTCCAGCCGCTCGGCCTCCTCCGCCACCCCGGTGGAGTCCCGCAGGTCGTTCAGCGGCGGCCCCTCCCACAGGTCCAGTGCCTCGCGCAGCAGCCGCGCGGCCGTCCGCAGGTCGCCGCGCTCACCGGCGGCCCGCCCGGCGCGGGCCAGGGTCCGGAAGCGAAGGGTGTCCAGCTCGCCCTCGTCGATGGTCAGCCGGTAGCCGCCGCAGCCGTGGACGACCCGGTCCCGGCCGTCGTCGCCGGTGGAGCCGAGCAGGGCGCGGGCGGCGCTCACGTACACCTGGAGGTTCTTGCGCGCGGTGCGGGGAGGGTCCTCGGGCCACACCGCGTCCGTCAGCACGTCCACCGGGACCGGGGTGTTGGGGCGGGCGAGCAGCGTGGCGAGGACGAGGCGCTGTTTGCGCGGGCCGAGCGGGAGCGGGCGGCCGTCCCGTACGGCGGTGAGCGGGCCGAGCAGCGAGAAGTACACCGCACCGGCGGGGACCGGGCGGACGGGAGGTCGGATCATCAGCGGGCCTCCGGAAGCGGGGACGGGCGGCAGACTGCCGTACGTACCCCTCGATCCTGGAGCGGTACGGCCACCGGCACATCGGGGGACCGCCCGCATGTTCCGCCGGGACACCCGACCGAAATGGCCCCGCGCCCCCATGTTGTCGGGGCACCGGACGGAGGTACGCGTGGGTGCCGGCCTCAGGCCGGCTCCACCGCGCACTCCGCCGCGAACTCGCACAGCGCCGAGCGGTCCGCCCGGCCCGTCTTGCTGAGCAGGCTGGCCATGTGCTTCTCCACCGTGCGCGGTGAGATGGAGAGCCGCCGGGCGATCTGCTGGTTGCCCGGCCGCTCCGGGAGCAGCACGAACACCTCGTACTCGCGCGGGGTCACCCCGCTGGTCCGCAGTGACAGCGGGATGCGGTCCCAGCCGCCCCGGTGCTGGGTGACGCTCGCCCCCGCCTGCCGCAGCGCCGCCCGGCACGCCGAGGCGACCGCCTGCGCCCCGACCCCGTAGAAGAACTCCTCGGCCCGCCGCAGCCAGGAGACCGGCTCGCCCCAGCCGTCGGTGCCGGCCGCGTCCGCGACCAGGCGCAGGCCGAGGTGGCGGGCGACCGGGAAGGGCACGGACCGGGCGTCGAAGGAGGCCACCAGGCGGGCCGCCCCGGCCCGGTCGCCCGCGCGGCCCAGCAGCACCGCCTCCGCCAGCTCCAGGAACTGCCCGTTCCACGCCAGACCGGCCCCGGGCGATGCGCGTACGGACTCGTACTCCGCCCGGTCCGCCGCCCCCGCCAGCACGCGCAGGAAGGGGCGCAGCCCGTAACTCCCGCTCAGGTAGAAGTAGCTGGGGTGGTCCCCCTCCCAGGCCAGCACCGCGTCCAGCCCCTCCAGCGCCCGCTCCCGGTCCTCCTCCAGGAGTGCGCCGATCGCCTTGCACAAGCCCAGCTGGTGCGGCACGAGCAGGGACTGCTCACCACCCGCCCGCCGGAACGTGGCCAGAGCCCGGTCCATGTCGCGCCGCCGCCCCCGGTGCGCGGCCATCGTGGCGGAGGAGAGGAGCAGATAGCGGTGGGCGGAGAGGTTGCCGACCCGGACACTGGCCTCCAGTGAACGGTCGATGATCTTCTGCGCCTCCTCCCAACGGCCGCACAGCACCGCGTTCATGGCGAGCAGCCCGTCCACCGTCTGCGTCAGCAGCAGCGCGCCCAGCTCGATGGCGGCGGCCCGCGCCGAGCGCAGCCGGGAGGCGTCACCGGTGCGCATGAAGGCGTTCGCCCCGAGCCGCACCAGCGCCTCCACCCGCCAGACGGGCAGGTCGTGATCCGTGGAGAGCGCGAGCATCCGCTCCAGGCAGGCGTCCGCCTGGTCGAACCCCTTCTCGCGGAGCAGCAGCGCCAGCAACTGCCAGGCCTGGCAGGCGACGACGGGCAGCCCCTCGGCCTCGGCGATCTCCGCGGCCTCGCGGGCGGCCCGCTCGGTCTCCGCGGGGTCCCGGTGCTCCTGGCCGGGCAACAGGGCGAGGTGGGCATCGGCGACAGCGAGCGCGGCGTGGCGGCCGGGCGCCGGGTCCTGGCCGAGCAGGGTGCGGGCGGCCTCGATCTGGCGGGCCGCGTCGGCCGCCCGCTCGGCCATCACGGCCACCCAGGCGATCTTGATGTGGACCTCGCCGCGCCGGTCGGCGGCCTCGGTGCGCGCCGGAACCGGCGGCAGCGTCTCGGCCAGCTCCAGCGCGGCGTCCAGGTCGCCGCCCTCGGCCCGGGCGACCGCCAGGGATTCGGAGATGGCGGCCCGGTCGGCGTCGGCGGCCAGGGGGCAGGCCCGCTCCAGCAGCACCACGGCCGAACCGTGGGCCCCTGAGGCGAGCATCCGTCTCCCGGCGTCCGCAAACCGCAGGGCCGCGCCCGAGCGGTTGCCCGCGGCCAGGTGCAGGGAGGCGACGAGCTGCTGCCCGTCCTCGTCGAGCGGGTGGCCGGAGTGCTCCACGGCCCCGGCGGCGCGGCGGGCGAGCGAGGCGCGCTCGGCCGGGGCGAGCGAGGAGATCAGGGCTTCGGCGGTGAGGGAGTGGCGGAAGGCGTACCGGTCGGGGGCGGCGCCGTCGGGGGCGATCACGCCCGCTTCGACGGCGGACCGCAGATGGGTGAAGAGAGCCCGGTCCTCGAAACCGGTGACGGTCTGGAGCACGGAGACCGAGAACTGACCGCCCAGGGTGGCCGCCGCGAGTAAGAGATCCCGGACCGGCTCGTCCAGCCGGTCGAGCCGGCGGGTCCAGGTCCGCACGATGCCCGAGGGGACGGGCCCGCCGGGGTGCTCGGCCGCCACCCAGCCGCTCTCCGCCCGGCGCAACTGGCCGGTGTCGAGCAGATCCGCGAGCAGCACTTCCACCAGGTACGGGTTGCCGCCCGCCCGTTCGGCCAGCCGCAGGTGCACCGCCGGGGGTATCTCCTCGGGCGCCGACTCCAGACACGCACCCGTCAGCACCCGCGTCTGGTCGTCGGCGAGCGGCTTCAGCTCCCGTACGGCAGCGGCCTGCCGGCGCTCGGCTGACCGTACGAGATCGAGCGCCGCCCCCGCCTCCGGGCGCAGGGTGCCCAGGAGCAGGATCGGCAGGTCGGCGAGGTTGTCGATGACGTACTCGACCACCGCGACGGTCTCCGTGTCGCTGTCGTGGAGGTCCTCCAGCAGGATCGCGCAGCCGGAATCCCGGCCCAGCACGGACAGCAGCCGCAGCAGCGCCTCCGCCAGCTCGACGACGGTCTCCGGATAGCCGGGGGAGGCCTCCTGGCGCCACTCGGGAACCAGCCGGGCCAGGGCGGGATGGTAGGGGGCGAGCTCGGGGTCGGTCGGCGTGCCGGCGGCCCGGAAACGGGAGGAGAGAGCCTCCACGAGTGGCCGGAAAGGGACGACGAGACCGGTCGACGTGGCCCGGCCGCGCAGCACGGGCATGCCGAGACCGTAGGCCCGGTAGGCGCACTCGCCCACCAGCCGGGACTTGCCGATCCCCGCTTCGCCGAGGAAGAACAAGGCGCGCCCTGAACGCCGTTGTACGGCGTTCAGGGCGCTGCTCAGCAGGCCGGTCTCCTCGTCCCGCCCGACGATGACCGGCGAAGTGGCTCGCATGGGCGCAGGCTACTTGAGTCGTAACTCATGCGGCAGTGGACCAATGCGCCACAATGCGGGCCGAGGTGTGGCTAAAGGGGGATCATGGTGGTCCACGGCAGGTCGATCGTGTTGCCGGTCTCGCCCTCCGAGGCGCTGAGGAGTCTGCTGCGCATCCCCAGCCCGCCGCCGATACCGAGGGAGATCTGCCCGGCCGGGTGGTCGTACGCGCCCTCGTGGGCGAGCTTGCCGGATCCCTGAATCGCCGATTCGCTGATGTGCGTCATCTCTGCCTCATTCTCTGCTGGGTGCTGAATCCTGAACGGAATGAACGCTGAACCGAGGGTCTCTTACGGTGGGTCGACGACAGGTGCGGTGCGGATGAAAGGGCCACGGTCGAAGGGACCACGGTCGAAAGGGCCGGATCCGGCCGCTGGAGGGCCCCTCACGCGACCCCCGCGGACGGGTTGAGAAGCAGCGCGGAGCCGATCCGGTCGGGGAACCCCGCCCGCAGCAGTCCGTGCCCGATACCCGAAAGGCCGGTGAGCAGCCCCGGGTGCGGTACGTGGCCGGGGGTCCCGCAGCGCGGACCCTCCCGGTCGGCAGCGGCCAGCAGCATCCCGGCCCGGCGCACCCACGGGGTGCGGTCGCCGGTCAGGGTCGCGTGTCCGAGCAGCTCCAGCAGACCGAGCTCGCCGTGGCAGAGGCTGTCGTCGGCGAGCGGGGCACAGTCCGCCAGCTCACCGGCCCGCTCGGCAAGCCAGCAGGACAGGTCGGGATCGACGAGCGCGTCCGGGCTGTCCGCGATCGCGAGGGCCACCCCGGCGGCCCCCTCGCACCAGGCCCGGACCGCCGTCACCTCGACGGTCGCCCGGCGCAGGGCCCGCAGCCCCGCCGTACGGTACTGCTCACCGCCCCCCGCCGCGGCGAAGCGCAGCAGCGCCCAGCCGATGCCCGCAGCCCCCTCCGCGAAGCCCCCGGCCGCCGGGTGCGGCGCCACGGAGATCCGCTCGGCGCAGCGCTCGGCGCCCCGCCAGGCCTCGGCCCGGCCGGTGGTGCGGTGCACCGCGAGCAAGGAGACCAGCCCGCCGGCCGCCCCGCCGCGCACCCCGTACCCGTCCTCGGCGGCACTCGCCGCGCAGGCCAGCCGGGTGGCCGGGCCCGCCAGGTCGAGCACCGTACGGTCGCCGAGCAGCGAACCCACCTCGGCCAGGGCGTACGCGATGCCGCCGAGGCCCGCGAAGGCACCCGAGCCCAGCACCGCGAGGTCGTCCGCCCGGCCGTGCAGCGCGTCCAGCAGCCCGGGCACCGGCGCCAGCGCCTCACGGGCCGCCTCGGCGTACCGGTCGGCGCCGGTGAGGGCGGCCAGCTGGGCGAGGAAGAGCGCGGGGCCGGTGTAGCCGCTCGCCAGATCGGCCGCCATCGGCGTGAGCCGCCAGTAGCGCTCGCCGAGCAGTTCCAGGCCGATCCAGTTGGTGCGGGCCTCGTGCCGGTAGGCGAGGGAGACGAGTTGGTCGCCCACCGACCGTGCCGCGGACAGGAGTTGCTCCGGTTCGGGGGCCGTCGCAGCCGTCCGGGCCCGCGTGCCGCCCTCCGCCCGGTGCGGCGGTTCGGGGGAGGTGGACACCATGGCGGCCCGGATGATCCGTTCCTGGTCCTGGCGGTCCACCGTGTCCATGGCCCGCACCTTCGCCTCGACCCGGGCCAGACCGGTGGGCCCCGGTGCGGCCGGCACCTCGCGCCCGGTGCCGCTCCACAGGTCCGTGGAGCCGGGCCGGGTGAGGAAGACCGGCACATCGCCGGCCCAAAGCTCCTCGATCTCCTCGTCCTCCAGCCCGGGCAGCGCGGGCACGCCCAGGGCGGGGGTGCGCAGCAGGGAGAGGACCTGGTGGCGTTCGGCGGCGTCCCGCATCAGGTCGGGGTGGGTCGACTCGTCGAGCAGGGTGGTGTAGGTCCAGGTCGGCCGGGGCACGACCCGTACCTCGTCCTGCGCGAACTCCGTCAACAGGTTGTGCCTGCCGAGCAGTTCGTCGCGGTGGTCGCTGATGGCGGTGTAGCCGGCGCGGAACCCCTCGCACAGGGCGTCGGTGTACGCGGACGGATCGGCCGCGACCCCCTCCAGCCGGGGCCGGTTGGCGGACTCGGTGAACCGGGCGGAGCGCCGTACCAGCCGCATGGTGTCCGTGCCCGCGTCCGCCCAGTCGGCCGTCTCGATGGGGGAGGCGGCGGCCCGGCCGCCGCCGATCGCGGAGACGTCGAGCGCGGACGAGTCCCCGACCAGCAGCTGGGGCAGCAGCCCGACCCGGTGGATGGAGGCATGCAGGGCGCGGGCGGCGGGGTCGGCGGAGTGCGCCTGGGCGAGCGGCGGATGGAACAGGGTCTCCACATCGACCAGGACCGGGTGCGGCCCGCAGGCGATGAGGTTCTCCTGGTGCAGATCGGTCCCGTCCAGCAGGTGGAGCAGGGCCAGCAGCGCGCCCTGGCGCCGGTAGAAGAGATGGGTCTCCGCGGTGGACGAGCAGGGCCGCTCCTCGACGAACTCCACCCACCCGTAGTCGCCCCGGTCCAGCACCCGCAGCGCCCGCAGGGATGGCGTCCCGGTCAGTGAACCGAACCATTCGACCAGGGAGTTGAAGTGCCGGTGCGCCGCGAGCGGGCGCGGCTTGTAGACCAGCCGGGTGCCGTCGGTGAACCGCAGCAGCATCACCGAGCGGCCCCCGCGGTGACTGTCACCCGCGCCGGCGTCGACCCCGGTGAGCGCCCCCGGCCCCCGCCCGGCGGCGAGCGTCCCCGGCGAGGCGCCCGGTCCTCGCTCGCCCAGCACGCCGGAGGCGGCGAGCAGATCCCGGTCGTCGGCGAGCCGGCCGAGCATCTCCGTGAAGGCGTCGGCCGCGGCCAGGCTGGTGCGCGCCAGGATGCGGGCCAGCACGGGATAGGAGGTGAGGAAGGCCGCGAGCCCGTCCCGCCCCGCCGTCCGCCGCACGAAGTCCCGGAACCGCTCCTTCGGCCCCTCCCCGGCCAGCCGCCCCGCCCGCCGTGCCTTGTGCAGCTCCAGCACGAGCGTCCGCGCCGCGAGCCGGGCCAGCCGCCGTACCAGATGGGACCGGAAGTCCTCCAGTACGGGGGCGAGCCCGACGGCGGTCCCGGCCCGTACGGCGTTGTGCGACGGCGAGGTCAGCAGCCGCCCGGCGGCCCGCTCGGCGAACGGGGCCACGACGAGGGCGAATCCGGAGAGCCCGGGGTACTCCCGCTCGGCGACGACGGCCTCGGCCGGCGCGTCGGCGATGACGGCCCGGACGAAGGCGACCCAGTCGGGCTCACCCATGGGCGGTTCCCCGACGATGCCGGGGAGCCACCAGGGGTCGGCGCGGTGGGCGGGGGCGCTGCCGTTCGGCTGGTGCGCTGTGTTCGTCTGCGCCCGGCCCGTGTTCGTGCGCGCTCGGTTCGTGCTCGCGTAGTTCGTGTTGCCCTGGTCCGTGCGTGCCGCTCCAGCAGACGCGGCAGACGCGGCAGACGCGGCGGACCCGACAGGTCCGGCGGGCCGGACGGCCCCGTGCGCCACGGCGGGCCCATTGGTCCCCGGGAGGGCGAGACGGGCAGCAGCCCCCGTACCGCCGCTGCCGATCAGTTCCTTCTCCACCGCACCTCCCAGGTCGGGAGCGGCCCACCGGACCGCTCACGCACCATCCTGGCGGGGGGACTCCCGGCGTACATGGGGGAGTTGCCCCCATCTTTCGCCCCCTGCCCGCAGGCGCCCGGCGCGCAGGGGGCCCGGCGGCCGCGCCCCAGGGGGCCTCACCCCACCCGGGGCGGAGCCGTCGACCCCCGGATCATCAGCTCTGCCGCGATGGTGGCGATGCCTCCGGGCGGCGGGTTCTCCTTGCCCATGGCGAGCCGGCCCGCCCGCGCACCCGCCTCGAAGAGCGGCAGCCGCACGGTCGTCAGGGCGGGTACGGCGTCCACCGAGAACGGCAGGTCGTCGAAGCCCGCCACCGAGATGTCCTGCGGGATGCGCAGCCCCTGGTCCCGAACGGCGGCGCAAGCACCCAGCGCCACGGTGTCGTTGGCCGCGACGACGGCGGTCACACCCGGTTCCCGGCGCAGTATTTCGAGGGTGGCCTCGTATCCGGAGCGCCGGTCGTAGGGCCCGTGCACGGTGAGCCGCTCCTCGTCCCCGGGTTCCGTGCCGAGCCCGGCGGTCCGCAGGGCCTCGCGGTGGCCCTCGAGGCGGTGCCGGGTGGTGGTGCGCTCGGGGGGCCCGGCGACGTAACCGATCCGGCGGTGGCCCAGCGAGATCAGGTGCTCGGTCAACCGCCGCCCGCCGCCCCGGTTGTCGAAGGCGAGCGCGGCGACGAGCGCGTCCCCCTCGGGGAGCGGGGGCCGCCCGCAGAAGACGATCCGGGTGCCGGCGTCGGCCAGCTTGGCCAGCTTCACGGACATCGCCGCCTGGTGCGCCGGGTACTCGACCGCGCCTCCGGTGAGGACGACGGCGGCGGCGCGCTGGCGCTGGAGGAGGGTGAGATAGGTGAGCTCGCGCTCGGGGATGCCGCCGGTGTTGCAGATGACGGCCAGCTTCTCGCCGCCCGCCCGCCCGGAGCCGTCCCCGGGTCCGCCGATCTGGGTCTGCGCGGCCCCCGCCATGATCCCGAAGAAGGGGTCGGCGATGTCGTTGACCAGGATGCCGACCAGGTCCGACGTGGCGGCGGCCAGCGAACTGGCGGGCCCGTTGAGCACGTAGTCCAGGTCGTCCACCGCACGCAGGACCCGCTCCCGGGTCGACGCGGCGACCGGGTAGTTGCCGTTCAGCACGCGGGAGACGGTGGCCGGGGACACCCGGGCGCGGGCCGCCACGTCCGCCAGGGTGACTGTCATCGCTTTCCTCCGTGAGGTCACGTGCGGCGCCCTCTTGTCCGGCCGCTGTCCGCAGGCTAGCGTCATCTCGCATAGAAAGCGCTTGCTACGGCTGTATGGAGGAACTTCGTGACACGCAGGACAGTGCGCATCGCCATGAACGGCGTCACGGGTCGCATGGGATACCGGCAGCATCTGGTGCGTTCGATCCTCGCGATCCGCGAGCAGGGCGGCCTGGACCTGGGCGACGGAGAGGTGCTCTGGCCGGAGCCCGTCCTCGTCGGCCGCCGCGCCCACGCCCTGGAGGAGCTGGCGGCCCGGCACGGCCTGACCGAGTGGTCGACGGACCTGGACGCGGTGCTCGCGGACGACACGATCGACATCTACTTCGACGCCCAGGTCACCTCGGCCCGGGTGGAGGCGATCAAGAAGGCCATCGCCGCGGGCAAGCACATCTACACCGAGAAGCCCACGGCCACGGACGTCGAGGGCGCCCTCGACCTGGCCCGCCTCGCCCGGGACGCCGGCATCAAGCACGGCGTGGTCCAGGACAAGATCTTCCTGCCGGGCCTGCTGAAGCTGAAGCGCCTGATCGACGGCGGCTTCTTCGGCGACATCCTCTCGGTGCGGGGGGAGTTCGGCTACTGGGTCTTCGAGGGCGACTGGCAGGAGGCCCAGCGCCCCTCGTGGAACTACCGTGCGGAGGACGGTGGCGGCATCGTCGTGGACATGTTCCCGCACTGGGAGTACGTGCTCCACGAGCTGTTCGGCCAGGTCACCTCCGTAACGGCCCATGTGCAGACGCACGTTCCGCAGCGCTGGGACGAGCACGGCAAGCCGTACGAGGCGACCGCCGACGACGCGGCGTACGGGATCTTCCAGCTGGCGGGCGGGGCGGTCGCGCAGATCAACTCCTCCTGGACGGTCCGGGTCAACCGCGACGAACTGGTGGAGTTCCAGGTGGACGGTACGCACGGCTCCGCCGTGGCGGGCCTGCGCAACTGCCGTGTGCAGCACCGCTCCTCGACACCGAAGCCGGTCTGGAACCCGGACCTCCCGGTCACGGAGCCGTTCCGCGACCAGTGGCAGGAGGTACCGGACAACACGGAGTTCGCCAACGGCTTCAAGGCGCAGTGGGAGCTGTTCCTGCGCCATGTGACGCTGGGTGAGCCGTACACCTGGGACCTGCTGGCCGGCGCGCGGGGCGTCCAACTCGCGGAGCTGGGCCTGAAGTCGTCGGCGCAGGGCCGCCGCTTCGAGGTGCCGGAGCTGACGCTGTGACGGCTCCCGTGCTTCTGCCCCAGGGCCCGTACACCCCGCGCACGGCCCCGCTCGACCTCGCCCCCGCGTCCCTCCCGCCCACCTCCCGTACGGTCTTCTCGGCGGCACACGTGGTCGCGGACCCGTATGCGGACATCAGCCCGGACGACCCGGCGGTCGTCGACTGGGAGTCCACGCTCGCCTTCCGCCGCCACCTCTGGGCGCACGGCCTGGGCGTGGCGGAGGCGATGGACACCGCGCAGCGCGGGATGGGCCTGGACTGGGCGGGTGCGGCCGAGCTGATCCGCCGATCGGCGGCGGAGGCGAAGGCGGTGGGCGGGAGGATCGCCTGCGGCGTGGGCACGGACCAGCTGCCCCCGACCGCCGAACCAACCCTCGCCGAGGTCGAATCGGCTTACGAGGAGCAACTGGCTCTCGCCGAGGAGAGTGGCGTACAGCCGATCCTGATGGCGTCCCGCGCACTGGCGAAGGCGGCACAAGGACCGGAGGACTATCTCGCCACCTACGCGCACCTCCTGCGTCAGACCTCCGAGCCGGTGATCCTGCACTGGCTGGGCCCGATGTTCGACCCGGCGCTGGAGGGATACTGGGGCAGCGCCGACCTCGACCACGCCACGGACACGTTCCTGAAAGTCATCGCCGAACACCCGGACAAGGTCGACGGCATCAAGATCTCCCTCCTGGACGCGGCCCGCGAGATCGACGTACGCCGCCGCCTCCCGAGCGGGGTGCGCTGCTACACGGGCGACGACTTCAACTACCCGGAACTGATCGCGGGCGACGAACGAGGCTTCAGCCACGCGCTGTTGGGCATCTTCGACCCGCTGGGCCCGCTGGCGGCGCACGCGGTACGGGTGCTGGACACCGGCGACGTGGCAGGCTTCCGCGCCCTGCTCGACCCCACGGTCGAGCTCTCCCGCCACCTCTTCCAGCCCCCCACCCGCTTCTACAAGACGGGCGTGGTGTTCCTGGCCTGGCTGGCCGGTCACCAGGCGCACTTCACGATGGCGGGCGGCCTTCAGTCGGCACGCTCGCTGCCGCACCTGGCGAAGGCGTACCAACTGGCCGACGGGCTGGGCCTGTTCCCTGACCCGGACCTGGCTGCAGACCGTATGCGCGCGCTCCTCGCGGTCCACGGAGGGACACGATGAACGACCAGCTCTCCCGCCTCTCGCTCAACCAGGAGACCGTCAAGCAGTGGTCGCTGCCCGAGCTGGCGGAGGGCTGCGTCAAGGCGGGCATCGGAAAGGTCGGCCTGTGGCGGGCGCCGGTCCAGGCGTACGGCGTGGAGCGCACGGCACGGCTCATCGCGGACGCGGGCCTCACCGTCACCAGCCTCTGCCGGGGCGGCTTCTTCACCGCCCTGGACCCGGCCGAACGGACCCGCGCCCTGGACGACAACCGCCGGGCGGTGGACGAGGCGGCGGCCCTGTCCACCGACACCCTGGTCCTGGTCTCGGGCGGCCTCCCGCCCGGCAGCCGCGACCTGTACGGCGCCCGCGAACGGGTGGCGGACGCGCTGGCCGGACTCGCCCCGTACGCGGCGGAGCGCGGCGTACGCCTGGCGATCGAACCGCTGCACCCGATGTTCGCGTCGGACCGCTGCGTGGTCTCCACCCTTTCCCAGGCCCTGGATCTCGCGGAGCGCTTCCCGGCCGAGCAGGTCGGCGTGGTCGTCGACACGTACCACGTCTGGTGGGACGACCGGGCGCCCGCCGAGATCGCCCGGGCGGGGGCGGGCGGCCGCATCCACTCCTTCCAGTTGGCCGACTGGATCACCCCGCTCCCGGCGGGGGTCCTGCTGGGCCGGGGCCAACTGGGCGACGGAAGCGTGGACTTCCGCGCGTTCCGTGCGGCAGTGGAGGCGGCGGGCTTCGACGGCCCGGTCGAGGTGGAGATCTTCAACGAGGCGCTGTGGGACCGGGACGGGGCCGAGGTCCTGGCCGAGGTTGCGGAGCGCTATGCGCAACATGCCTGCTGAGAGCCCTGCACGAGACCAGAGGTAAAGAGATCGCAAAGGGCTGCAACCTTTGCGTACCCTCCCGGGTCACACATGGCGTCGGGACTTCCGGGGAGGGGTCCGGGGGGAACGGGAAGGCCCGACGGGGGGAAAGCGAGGGGGGTCCGGCCGCAAGGCCGGGCCCCATTCTTGCTTTCCGGATGCTTGCTTTCCGGCCTGGCGGGGGACAGACCGGGGCCGCCCGACGATCACCGGGCGGCCCCCGATCACTTCCCCCCGATCACATGAAGGTTCCCCGGATCACAGCGCGAGCAGGACCCGGGCGGGGATACCGGCGTCCGCGAGCGGCCGCAGCGCCAGCCGGATCAGAGCCAGCGCGTTGTCGTCGCCCGCGATGCGGTTGGCGCTGAGTTCGCCGCACGTCAGGCAGTGGTGGATGAGCATCCACTCCCCGTCCTGCCGTACCGACAGGCTCAGCGCCGTCATCCGTCCGCCGCAGCCCGCCGCCCGGTCGCCCGGCACCCGCCGGTCCACGTGCAGGCTGACCAGGCAGGAGGGGCAGTGGTTGCGATGGGCGGTGCCCGGCGCAACCACTGAGACGTCAAGCCGGCAGCCGACGCACCGGAACGCGTCGCCGCGCGCCCCGGCCGGCCCGTGGAGGACGTCCTTCGACCGCTGGGGGCGGCGCTGCCCGGTCGGCCGGGCCCTCCGCCGCGTCACAGGTCGCCGAACGCTTCGAGCGGGAAGGGCGGCTGCGCCAGTGGACGTACAGCCATCCGCATCAGGATCAGCTGGTTGTCGTCCCCGCAGACGGGATTCGAGGTCAGCTCGTCGCAGCGGGTGCAGCGATGGACGACCATCCAGTCACCGGTGCGGAGCACCGCGATGGAGATCGGTGTCATCCGGCCCTCGCAGTCGGAGGGGCCGCCCTCGACGTGGTCGACGAGGTGCCGGGAGTGCAGGCAGCTGGGGCAGTGGTTGCGCCGACTGCCGTCGGGCGCGGACGCGGCGACGGTCAGTCCGCAGCGGACGCAGGTGAAGGTGTCCAGGGAGGACATGGGTGAGCGGTGGCGGGGGTTGTCGTATGACACCCGGATACTCCTTGCCGAAGGTGAGGAACGAAGCAGCAGGGAAGTACCGAGCACCCCTCGCGTCGGAGCGTCGGAGGGCGGGGGGAGGGGCCGCAGGCCGTGGAGCGTCAGCAGACGGTGGACGTACGGCTGCGCATGCGGTCAGGCCCGGTCGCCCCGGCGCCGTGGGCGCGACGAGGGAGGCTCGGAGTCACTGGCCGGGGCATACATCAACTGCTTTCCAGGGCACACGGCCCAGAGGTCACCTGCGGTCGGCACCGCGTCGAGGCGGGAGCACCGTAACAACGGGGGCGGGGGACGGGCCACCGAATTACGCCCGGCGCTCCTGGCCTGCCGCCGGGCCGCCCGTCGGCGGGTGCCGTGGAAGGCGAGCAGAGCCGCTCCGCTTTCCCCGGTAGGTGGGGCGAGCGATGCCGGACGTCATCGTCGGGCCGGCGCCCTGACCGAAGCGCTGACGTCAACGGCGTCCGCGCAGTCGGCCGAACAGGCGGCGAGCCTGGGCGCGCTTGCGCGGGTCGGACGCGGCACGTCGGGCCGACGCGACCGTCCGCCGACCCTGGGGGCTGCGGGTGAACTGCGTGAGGCGGGCGATCAGTCCGGACATGGTTCCTCCGTAACGAGACTTCTCGGGCGGTATACCGTCCGCCTACCCCGCCACGACGCGAGGATGTCCGGGCGTCGCGCGCGGCCGGTCGCCGCACGGCCCGGCCCTCGCCCATACGGTCGCGCTCGGCGAGTGTCCCGCCGTCGGGCGGTGCGTACTCCCCATGCGGCTTCCTCGTACCGCGGGGCGCACCGTGCGGCGCGTCGACGCCTGGACGACGTGGTGGAGCTGCCGGTGAGGCTAGTGGCTTACGCCTCCTCGTCCTCGTCGCCTTCGAAGAAGTCACCGATCTCATCGACCGCCTCGGCGGCCACCATGCCGCCGGCCACGCCGACGGCCAGGCCCGCCGCACCCGCGGCCACGGCAGTGCCCATCCCGGGCCCGGACCGGTGGCCGTCGTGGTGGCCGTCATGATGGTGGTGGCTGCGCTCGCCTTTGTCGGCGTAGGAGCCATGGACGTCGCTGTGCACGTGCGGCTGGTGGGAGAGGCGGGCGGTGTGCGCGTCGATGAGCTGGCTGATCCAGGAGCCGACCACCGTGTTCCAGTCGCTGCGAGCCGTGTCCGTGTGGCTGACCCGGTGCCGGCTCAGGGCGTCGTGGCCGCCGGAGAACAGGCCGCCGCGCTTGCCGGCCTCCAGCACGACCTCCATTCCGGCGGGATCGGCCAGGAAGGTCACCTCGATCTCGTCGACCTGATGGGCGTAGTGCGGGGGCGGGGTGAGTTCGATCTCCTGGTAGAACGGCAGCTGCTGTCCGCTGCCGCGGATACCGCCGTGTTCGAGGTCGGCGGACCGGAAGCCGAAGCCGAGCTGCCCGAAGGCCTCCAGAACCGCTTCCTGCACCGGCAGGGGACCGACCGTCAGCGGGTCGAGGTCCCCCTTGTCCCTGGCACCCTTCACCGCGAGCTCGGTGCGTACGCCCAGGACGATGCCGAGTGGCTGGCCGTAGAGCTCGGTGACGGGCGTCTCCCAGGGCAGCGTGATCGCGAACGGCACCGTGCGCTGCTCGCCCTCGGCCAGGCGGAAGCCGCCACCGACACTGAACCGCTCGAAGATCACCGGCCCATCGCGCTCACCGTCCTCATGCTCGGATTCGACGCGCGCCAGCAGCTCCAGCGTGATGTGCTCGATCTCGAAGCCGGCCCGGCCGCCGCTCAAGCGAACGTCCCCCGCCAGGGGTCCGCCGGGCAGCGCGGCTCCGGTAGCGAGGACCGTGTCCACGGACGGGCCGCCGACCCCCACCGAGCCGAGCAGTCGCTTGAACACCATCGGGTCGTACCCCTTCGTCTTGCCTGTGGGTGGTGCGGTGCATGAGGTTCTGGTGGAGTGCGGTGCCGCGGGAAAGGCCCTCTCTCCGCGGCACCGCGGCGCGACCGAAGGGCCGTTACTTCGCCGCGTCCAGCGCGGCCAGGGCCTGCGCCCAGCCGACGTACTTCAGGTCCGCGAGATCAGCGACGGTCTTGATGCCGAACGCCTCCTTCAACAGGTCACCCTGACGGTCGGAAACCCCCTTGAGCGCCGACACCGGCGCCGCCAGCACCTCGGGCACACTCTTGTCCGCCCACGCCTTGTCCAGCACCTTGCCCAGATCGATCGAAGTCACGCTCGGTCCCCTCCTCAGGCCGCGCTCCCCACGAAGCGCGCGCACGTCTGTCAGGGCAGCACGGACTTCCGTTCCGCCCCGATACCGTCTACAGGCTTGTAGAGCATAGAAGAGCCAGGTGGACTCGGTGCGCAGGAGGGGAAGTTCGGACACGAAAGGCTGAAAGTCGGCTGCCGCGCCACCTGCTTCTGGAGCTGCCCTGCCGTGTGCCAGGCTCAGCCGTCGGTCGGGGCTGCGGAGTGCGGTCCGTCGGCGAGCATGCGGTCCACGACGCGCGCTGTCGCGAGTCCGTCGCCGGGCTCGCAGAAGTCCTTCTTGAACTGGGCGTACTTCTCCCGGTAGTCCGTCTCGACGGCGCCGATGTCGCGCAGCGCCTTGACCAGCTCTTCGGAGGTCTCCAGCAGCGGGCCGGGCGCCCGGGTGGTGAAGTCGAAGTACAGGCCGCGCAGGGTGTCGCGGTAGTGCTCCAGGTCATAGGTGAAGAAGAGCATCGGCTTGTCCGAGTGCGCGAAGTCGAAGAGCGCCGAGGAGTAGTCGGTGATCAGCACATCGGCGACGAGATACAGATCGGCGATGTCCGGGTAGCGGGTGACATCCCACACGAAACCGCGTCCGGCACCCGGTACGTTGCCGTGCACGCTTGAGTGTTTGCGGAAGAGCAGTACGTGATCGTCACCGAGTTCGGCCTGCGCCGCGGCCAGGTCGATCCGCAGATCGAGTTTGTACAGCTTGCTCGCGTGCCGCTGGTCCTCCCGCCAGGTCGGGGCGTAGAGCACCACCTTCTTGCCCTCGGGCAGGCCGAGCCGCTCCCTGACCCGCGCGGCCCGCGCCTCGCGGTCGGGTGCATGGAAGACGTCGTTGCGCGGATAGCCGCTCTCGAGCATCTCGCCTTCGATGGAGTACGCCCTGCGCATGATCTCCGTGGTGTGCGCGTTCGGCGAGACCACGAAGTCGAACTGCCGGTAGCTGTGCGGCAGGCCGGCGATATAGGCGGGATTCGCCTGGGGAGAGCTGAGCAGGTCCTTGCCGACCTTCTTCAGCGGCGTGCCGTGCCAGGTCTGCACGACCCGTTGTCCGGGGCGGGTGACGAACCAGTCGCCGATCGCCGTGTTGACGACGACGTAACGGCTGCGGGCCAGTGCCTCGTACCACTCGCGGCTGCCCCAGGCCACCACACGCGCCTCCGGCGGCATCTCGGGCAACCCCGCGTCCTGGGTCCAGATGTGCTCGACCTCGACGCCTCGGCGCACCAGCTCCTCGTAGACCGAACGGGGCGAGTCCGAGAACTGCTTGCCCTCGAAGCTTTGGTAGAGCACCGCGTTGCGCAAGGGGAGTTCGCGCTGCTCGTGGAAGTACGCCTCGCGCAGGATGCGCTGCCGGTAGGCGCCGTGCTCGTCGGGACCGTGCCGGCGCTGCGGCTCGATGAAGATACGGTCGAAGTTGCGGCGGTCGACGGTGAAGGCACGCTGCGGGCCGCTGAATGGCATGGGCAGCTCCCCCACCTGCTCGGGACGCAAGGTCACCGGGACATCCCCGGACTTGTCCCAGGCCTCCGCGTCGCGGAAGAACAGGTACCAGCGGCCGGGACACAGAGGAAGCTCCGGACCGTCCACCTGAGGGGCCGCCTCGGGCTGGATCCGGACCGTGAACCGCCCGTCGGCGAACTCGACCGGCAGCTCCTTCTCCTCGAAGCGGGTGCCGTGCCGCAGGACGACCTTCTTCCCGGCCGCCTCCTCACGGGGATACGTGCCCCCGAGCACCAACTCTCCCGTGCCCGTAGCGGTCATCGTGTCGACCACCGGGCGGACGGCTCGCGTCGCCAGTGCCAGCCTGCCGGGCCCGTTGCTGTGGATGGCCAGCTCGCGGCCGGGGGCGTGCCGGTGCCTGCCGGTCGTGAAGCCCTCGGCGAGGCGGGCCTCCTGGCCCTTGCCGCCGGCGTCCCTGAAGGTCACCTTCAAAGAACGGGTCTTGATTCCCGGCAGGTCGTCCGCGGTCAGCCGGTCAAGACCGAAGACCGCTAGGTAGCGCCGGAACGCGTCGGCGGAACCGGACTCGGGCAGAGGTGTGAGGGGGCTGTCGAGTCGGGTGTCGCCTTCGGCGATACGCACAGCGGTCGGGACGTCGGCGCCACTGCGTGCCCTGGCGACCAAGTGCAGTTCGCCGTCCACGACGGTGCAGGACTCGACCTCGACAGGAGGCTGCTCCACCGTGATGCCCACGCCGTCCTTGGTGAAACCCACCACGAGACGCGAGCCGTCCGCCAGATGACGCACCTGGTTGTGCCCGGCCGTACCCGCATCGCGCTGGCGCACCCGCGCCCCGTAGATCCCGCCCGGCCCCCGTACCCCGACGTACAGGAACCACTGGCCGGCTCCCCGTCCGGCGAGCTCGCGCAGCCGACGCGCGGAGACGACGACTTCGAAACCCGTCTGGTCGTAGCAGTGCAGCGCCTGCCCGGAAGCGACGGTGGCCTGCTCACTCCTGGTGCGGCGCAGGCGCAGCTTGATGCGACGACCGGTCTCACCGTGCTCCAGCACCGCGAACCGGCCGATCACGCGACCCGACGGACGCGGCAGGTTCGCGACGAACGCGTACCCTCCCCACACCAGATCGTCACC
The DNA here is from genome assembly GCF_040613515.1 of Streptomyces sp. NPDC006261. Taxonomy (NCBI): domain Bacteria; kingdom Bacillati; phylum Actinomycetota; class Actinomycetes; order Kitasatosporales; family Streptomycetaceae; genus Streptomyces; species Streptomyces sp. NPDC006261. Next base: position 7,167 of record NZ_JBEXSI010000044.1, on the reverse strand, counting down.
ACGCCACTCGACCGAGGTGAGCTGCGCCGTCACCGGCAGGTCACGACGCCCGAGCGCGGTGATCCGTCCCGGCAGCGCAAGGCCCCGCAGCCCTGACAGCACCAGCCGGGGCCGCCGGACGCCTGCCACGAGGAAGCCGCCCGGGTCCCTGCGCTGGTTCCGGACCACCTCGGCAAGATCCTCGGCACGCCCCTCGGCCGCGAGGTACCACATGACACGCTCGGCCGGCCGGAGGCCGGTGAGCACCTTCTCGCCGTGGATGTCGAGCAGTCCCCGCGCCGTGGCACGCAACTCCTCGCGCTCGGCCTGCGAGCTCTCGGGAAAGAACCGCAAGATCCTCCGCACTCTTGCCGATGCGAGATCGGCGAGGGACTGCGCCATGAGTGGTGCCCTTCTTCGATGTGCTGGTCAACTCCGAGCCACCGCACGTTAACCGGATTACCCGTGTACCGAACACGCCGGGTGATACCAGTACGGGCACGCGCAGCTCGAATCCGTCGAGCTTGTCCGGAAAATAGGTGAGTTCGAGGCGTCGAGGCAGCCCAGGGCTGTACAGAAGGCGACCGCGGACTGGATCAGTTCCGTCCGGCAGGGCAGCAGCGGGATGGTCTTCTCGGTGATGACCTCGACCCTGGTCAAGTTTGAGCAGCTGGGTGATGAGTCATGACAACGGCCCCGTCAGGCCGATGACCGTGACGGGTCCGCCGGGGAGTCGCCGTGCGTCAGGCGGGGAACTCGCCGCCCTTGACGGCGGTGACGAACCGGGTCCAGTCCTGGGGAGTGGGCGCCGGCTCCGAACGGCAGCACGTGCGGCCGCAGTCGTCCGGCCTCGGCCATGTCCGCTATCCTCCGCAACCACGCTGCCGTCACCTGGGGCCGCCGACCTGCCGCCGCAGCACCGCCTCGTCCAGCGGGGGTCCACAACACCCAATGCCATCGGCCCGTCAAGAACACGAGCGCACGTTCTGTTCGAATGGCGACGTCTTGGTCAACCTCTGCCCGGGGGTGGTTGGGCCGGTAGGCCTCGAACAGGGCGCGCGCGTAGCCGTCCGTCTGCAACGGACAGCGAGATCAGCCCGTAGGCCCAGATCCCGATGAAGGCGCTCGTGAGCCGGCGTCTTGGGCAAGGCGAACCGCGAGGGTAGTGGTGAAGTCGTCGGCTTCGTGTGCGCCGAAGGCGTGCTGCCTCCCGCGGGCCGGGTAACAGCACACCGGGACGGGTGCGGCTGCCCGCCCGGAGGGACCGTCCCCGCGCATGCGGAGAGGGTCCCGCACCGGGCCCCAGTTACGCGCTCCTGGTCGGCAGACACGTGTCGATGACCTCAGCGACCAGGGCGGTACCGCGGCTGTTCTGGTGGATGTGGCCGGTCGTGAGCACGAGACCTCGGCGCCGCGAGACCGTGTCCAGGCTGCGGCGCGGCACGGCGTGCCGGACGAGGACGCCGACGCCGGCCATGGGTGTCAGCTCCCGGTACGGGACCGGCGGCGGGTCCGCTCGGCGCAGTTCCTCGATCCGGCGTTCGTGGAGCGGGAGGCAGGTCGCATCGTCGGCGGTGGCAACCTCGGCGATCATCCGGCTGTACGCCTGCGATGCCTGCGCCCGGATGGACGACGGCCCCGCCATGTCGACCGCGTGCCATGCCCCGGCCGGGTTGACGGTGGCCTCGCCCGGCCCGAGCACAACGCGGTCGGGCACCCCGTCAACGTCGCGGGTGACGGTCACCGACCCACTGAGGCAGACGACCAGTTCGTCGCCGGCGGGGTGGCGCTCCCAGTGGTCGCCGAGGCCGTCGCCGTCGAGGATGGTCACCATCCGGCCCTCGGCGCCGTCCGCCGCGACTGCTTTTTTCGGGCCGTACACGGAACGGATGGCCGAGGCGATGTCCGCGTACTCGCCGCAGGAGATCCAGCGGTTCGGAGACTTCATCGGCCGGCTGCGGTCGACCAGGTACGCCCTGCTCGCGGACGAGTGGCGGGACGGCGGGCCCGCTCCCCATCCCGCGTGACGGGATTCCGGGGCGTGAACGGCGTTGTCGGTGGCACCCGGTAGCGTCGGGTCATGTCCAACATGGCCGTCCTCGAAGGTGTTCTGGAGCGGATCACCTACGCCAACGAGGAGAACGGATACACGGTCGCCCGCGTCGACACCGGGCGCGGGGCGGGTGACCTCCTCACCGTGGTCGGTGCGTTGCTCGGCGCGCAGGTCGGCGAGTCGCTGCGGATGGAGGGCCGTTGGGGCTCGCACTCCCAGTACGGCAAGCAGTTCACCGTGGAGAACTACACCACCGTGCTGCCCGCCACCATCCAGGGCATCCGCCGCTATCTCGGCTCCGGGCTGATCAAGGGCATCGGGCCGGTGATGGCCGACCGGATCACCACCCACTTCGGCGTCGACACCCTCGACATCATCGAGAACGAGCCGAAGCGGCTCGTCGAGGTCCCCGGCCTCGGCCCCAAGCGGACGAAGATGATCGCGACGGCGTGGGAGGAGCAGAAGGCCATCAAGGAGGTCATGGTCTTCCTCCAGGGCGTCGGCGTCTCCACCTCCATCGCCGTCCGCATCTACAAGAAGTACGAGGACGCCTCGATCTCCGTCGTGAGGAACCAGCCCTACCGGCTGGCCGCCGACGTGTGGGGCATCGGGTTCCTCACCGCCGACAAGATCGCCCAGGCGGTCGGCATTCCGCACGACAGCCCCGAACGGGTCAAGGCCGGCCTTCAGTACGCCCTGTCCCAGTCCTCCGACCAGGGGCACTGCTACCTCCCCGAGGAGCGGCTCATCGCGGACGGGGTCAAGCTCCTCCAGGTCGACACCGGCCTCGTCATCGAGTGCCTGGCAGAGCTCGCCGCCGATCCGGAAGGTGTCGTGCGGGAGAAGGTGCCGTCGCCGGAGGGTGGTGAGCCGATCACCGCCGTCTATCTGGTGCCGTTCCATCGGGCCGAGCTGTCTCTCGCCGGGCAGGTGCGGCGGCTGCTGCGGACCGGGGAGGACCGGATGCCGGCCTTCCAGGACGTGGACTGGGAGAAGGCGCTGGCCTGGCTCGCGACCCGTACGGGGGCCTCGCTGGCGCCCGAGCAGGAGGAGGCCGTGCGGCTCGCGCTCAGTCGGAAGGTGGCCGTCCTGACCGGCGGGCCCGGCTGCGGGAAGTCGTTCACCGTGCGGTCCATCGTCGAGCTGGCGCGGGCCAAGCGGGCGAAGGTGGTGCTGGCCGCGCCCACGGGCCGGGCCGCCAAGCGGCTTGCCGAGCTGACCGGGGCCGAGGCGTCGACCGTTCACCGGCTGCTCGAACTGAAGCCGGGCGGGGACGCGGCGTACGACCGGGACCGTCCGCTCGATGCCGACCTGGTCGTCGTCGACGAGGCGTCCATGCTCGATCTACTGCTCGCCAACAAGCTCGTGAAGGCGGTGGCACCCGGTGCCCATCTCCTTCTCGTGGGTGATGTCGACCAGCTGCCCTCGGTCGGGGCGGGAGAGGTGCTGAGCGACCTGCTCGCGGAGGGCAGCCCGGTCCCCGCCGTCCGGCTCACCCGGATCTTCCGACAGGCGCAGCAGTCGGGCGTCGTGACGAACGCCCACCGGATCAACGCGGGGCAGCCCCCGCTCACCGAGGGGCTGAGCGACTTCTTCCTCTTCGTGGAGGACGAGACGGCGGACGCGGGCAAGCTCGCCGTCGATGTGGCGGCCCGCCGCATCCCGGCCAAGTTCGGTCTCGATCCGCGCCGCGACGTGCAGGTTCTCGCGCCGATGCACCGCGGGCCCGCCGGGGCCGGCGAGCTGAACGGGCTGCTCCAGCAGGCCATCACCCCGGGCCGGCCCGACCTCCCCGAGAAGCGGTTCGGCGGCCGTGTCTTCCGGGTCGGCGACAAGGTCACCCAGATCCGCAACAACTACGACAAGGGCGAGAACGGCGTCTTCAACGGCACGGTCGGCGTCGTCACCGGCCTCGACGCCGACGAGCAGAAGCTCACCGTCCGCACCGACGAGGACGAGGAGATCGGTTACGACTTCGACGAGCTGGACGAGCTGGCCCACGCGTACGCCATGACGATCCACCGCTCCCAGGGCAGCGAGTACCCCGCCGTCGTCATCCCCGTCACCAACAGCGCCTGGATGATGCTCCAGCGCAACCTGCTCTACACGGCCGTGACGCGGGCCAAGAAGCTCGTCGTCCTGGTCGGGTCCCGTAAGGCGATCGGTCAGGCCGTCCGCACGGTTTCCGCAGGCAGACGGTGTACGGCACTGGATTTTCGGCTCCGGGGCGGCTCAGGAGAAGACTTCTCGTGATCCCCGCGCAGAAATGATCGATCAAATCGGTGGGAAACATCACGGAGGTCTTCCGGAACCGCAGTCAAGGGGGCAGGATGAGTAAGTTGGCGGCACTCAGTGCCGCCAGTAGGTCCAATGGACGACCCCGAGTGCACTCTCCTGAGCCGAATGGGGGAGGGTGGAGACAGTCAGGGCACCTCGAAGAAGAGGCACTACGTCGGTGAGGGATGACGTGAGCGACAACTCTGTAGTACTGCGGTACGGCGATGACGAGTACACCTACCCGGTGATCGACAGCACCGTCGGCGACAAGGGCTTCGACATCGGGAAGCTCCGGGCCAATACCGGCCTGGTGACGCTGGACAGCGGATACGGCAACACCGCCGCCTATAAATCCGCCGTCACGTACCTCGACGGTGAACAGGGCATTCTGCGCTACCGCGGATACCCCATCGAGCAGCTCGCCGAGCGCTCGTCGTTCCTCGAGGTCGCGTACACGCTGATCAACGGCGACCTTCCGAAGGTCGACGAGCTGGCGACCTTCAAGAACGAGATCACCCAGCACACGCTGCTGCACGAGGACGTCAAGCGGTTCTTCGACGGCTTCCCGCGTGACGCCCACCCGATGGCCATGCTGTCCTCGGTGGTCAGCGCGCTGTCCACGTTCTACCAGGACAGCCACAACCCGTTCGACGAGGAGCAGCGCCACCTCTCGACGATCCGCCTGCTGGCGAAGCTGCCGACGATCGCGGCGTACGCGTACAAGAAGTCGATCGGGCACCCCTTCGTCTACCCGCGCAACGACCTCGGGTACGTCGAGAACTTCCTGCGCATGACCTTCTCGGTCCCGGCCCAGGAGTACGAGCTGGACCCGGTCGTCGTCTCGGCGCTGGACAAGCTGCTCATCCTGCACGCGGACCACGAGCAGAACTGTTCGACCTCCACCGTGCGTCTGGTCGGCTCCTCGCAGGCGAACATGTTCGCCTCGATCTCCGCCGGTATCTCGGCGCTGTGGGGCCCCCTGCACGGCGGCGCCAACCAGTCGGTGCTGGAGATGCTGGAAGGCATCCAGGCCAACGGCGGCGATGTCGACTCCTTCATCCGCAAGGTGAAGAACAAGGAGGACGGCGTCCGCCTGATGGGCTTCGGCCACCGGGTGTACAAGTCCTTCGACCCGCGCGCCAAGATCATCAAGGCCGCCGCCCACGACGTGCTGTCCGCGCTCGGCAAGTCCGACGAGCTGCTCGACATCGCGCTCAAGCTGGAGGAGCACGCGCTCTCCGACGACTACTTCGTCTCGCGCAACCTCTACCCCAACGTGGACTTCTACACCGGTCTGATCTACCGGGCCATGGGCTTCCCGACCGAGATGTTCACCGTGCTCTTCGCGCTCGGCCGCCTTCCGGGCTGGATCGCGCAGTGGCACGAGATGATCAAGGAGCCGGGTTCTCGCATCGGCCGCCCGCGTCAGATCTACACGGGCGAGGTCCTGCGCGACTTCGTCCCCGTCGAGGGGCGCTGACCTCACCGGTCGCGTACCACCGCACCACCCGTAGTGCCCGGCCTCTTCGGCCGACTGCCTTCGCCCCGCGTACCGCGCTTCGCACAGAGCGCGGTGTCCGGGGCGATTCGGCCTTTCGGGGGCCTCGTAAGCCCCGTGAGTGTCCCGTGACGTGAAGCTGCGGGCCCGGGGGCCGGTCTGATCGGTCCGGAGCGAGAAACGCCCTGCCGCCGATCCCCCCACGGGTCGACGGTCAGGGCGCTTCCCATATCCCGGAGCGGATTCCCCCCACGGGATCCGGCCGGGCGTCTGCAGGGAGCCGGAGCCCCCGTTGTTGTGCTGCGGTCTGCCGGGGTACGTACGCACGGGAGGGCCGCTCAAAGCTCCCCGGTGCACGTGCCCCGGCTCAACGCTTGCCACAGGAGCGTCCCCCAAGACACTCCATCGGACGTCCCCCAAGACATCCTTGGCATCGCACTCTAAGACTCACGAACGCACCGGATGGTTACCCTGAGAACGGTGTGATCTAAATCTCTTTGTGGAAGTTACGTGAAGGCACGCAACCGAAGGCTGTTCGTGACGACGAACACGGACGAAAACGCCATGGCGGCTCCCGCGATCATAGGGTTGAGCAGGCCACTTGCAGCCAGGGGCAGTGCCGCGACGTTGTAGCCGAAGGCCCAGAAGAGGTTGCCCCTGATGGTGGAAAGAGTACGCCTGGAAAGGCGGATTGCGTCAGCGGTCACCTTGAGATCTCCACGAACCAGCGTGAGGTCGCTCGCCTCGATCGCCGCATCCGTCCCGGTGCCCATCGCCAGCCCCAGGTCTGCCGTGGCCAGGGCCGCCGCGTCGTTGACCCCGTCGCCGACCATCGCGACGCTCCGGCCCTCGGCCTGAAGGCGCTTGACCATGTCCGCCTTCTCCTCGGGGAGCACCTCGGCGTGGACCTCGTCGATGCCCACCTCGCGGGCCACGGCCTCGGCCACCGACCGGTTGTCGCCGGTCAGGAGGACGGGCCGCAGCCCCAGGGCCCGCAGCTGGGCCACGGCGGCCGCACTGCCGTCCTTGACTGCGTCGGCCACCCCGAGCACGCCCCGGGCCGCCTCGTCCCAGGCGACGGCCACCGCTGTACGCCCCTGCTCCTCGGCCACCGCCAGGGCGGCGGTCAGCTCCGGAGGGAGGGCGATGCCCGCTTCGGCGAGGACGCGGGGGCGGCCGACGAGGACGGTGTGGCCGTCGACGACGCCCTGGGCGCCGAGTCCGGGGATGTTGGCGAAGTCTTCGGGGGTGGGGAGGGGGTCGGGGCCGCCGAGGCGGTCGGTTGCGCCGGCTGCCACGGCCTGGGCGATGGGGTGTTCGGAGGAGTGTTCCAGGGCTCCTGCGAGGCGCAGGACGTCGT
>NZ_JBEXSI010000043.1:0-64233 GCF_040613515.1 Streptomyces sp. NPDC006261 | reverse complement strand
GGCGAGCGTCCGGCCCGGCGACGACACGTACGCGACGGTCGCGCTGCTCATGGGCCTCGGCATGATCGCCTGGCTCACCGGTCTCATCGGCGTGGCGGCCGCGCCCGCGGCGTCTGGCGCCCAAGGAGTGAGGGAGCCGGAAGGAAGCGGAAGGAGGAGCGAGCGATGACGGACGACGGCAGGAACACCGGGAACACCGGGGACACCGGGGACACCGGGGACACCGGGGACACCGGGGACACCGGGGACACCGGGGACACCGGGGACACCGGGGACACCGGGGACAGCGAGGACCCGCTGCGGGTAGCTGTGATCATCGGCAGCACGCGCGAAGGGCGTATCGGCGACGCGGTCGGCCGCTGGTTCGTGGAGCGGGCTCGCGTACGGGGCGAGCTCGACCTCGTCGTGCTGGACCTCGCTGAGTTCGACTTCCCCGTGCACTACCCGGAGCGGGCGACGGAGCAGATGACGGAGTTCGCCGGGGCGATCGGGAGGGCCGAGGCCTTCGTCGTGGTCACCCCGGAGTACAACCGCTCCTTCCCGGCCTCCCTCAAGCAGGCCATCGACTTCGCGTACGACGAGTGGCAGACCAAGCCGGTCGGCTTCGTGAGCTACGGCCACGGCTCGTCCGGGCTGTACGCGGTGGAACAGCTGCGCTCCGTCTTCACGGAGCTGCACACGGTCACCCTGCGCAACGGGGTCGCCCTCGACTTCCTGCACACGCCGCTGGAGGACCGCGCCGGAGCCTGCGCGCGGGACCGGGCGGTGCGGCTGATGCTCGACCAGCTCGGTTGGTGGGGCTGGGCCCTGCGCGAGGCGCGGGCGGCCCGCCCCTACGTCTCCTGACGCGGCACTTCCCGCTCACCCCCACGCCCGCCCCCGGACTTCGACGACGACGCACAAGGAATGGATTCATGAGCACTGAACTGGCCATCGAGACCACGGGGCTGGTGAAGGTCTTCGGTGAGAACCGCGCGGTTGACGGCGTCGACCTCGCGGTCCCGACCGGCACCGTCTACGGGGTCCTCGGACCCAACGGTGCCGGGAAGACCACCACCGTACGGATGCTCGCGACGCTGCTGCGCCCGGACGGCGGAACGGCCCGGGTGTTCGGCAAGGATGTGGTGAACGAAGCCGACGCGGTCCGCAGCCGGGTCAGTCTCACCGGGCAGTACGCCTCGGTGGACGAGGACCTGACCGGCAACGAGAACCTCATCCTGCTCGCCCGCCTCCTCGGGCACTCCAAGCGGGCGGCCCGCGACCGGACGGCCCAGCTGCTCGAAGGCTTCGGGCTGACCGAGGCGGCCGGCAAGCAGGTGAAGAACTACTCGGGAGGCATGCGGCGCCGCATCGACATCGCCGCGTCCATCCTCAACACCCCCGACCTGCTCTTCCTGGACGAGCCGACCACCGGACTCGACCCGCGCAGCCGCAACCAGGTCTGGGACATCGTGCGCGCGGTCGTCGCGCACGGCACCACAGTCCTGCTGACCACGCAGTATCTGGACGAGGCCGACCAGCTGGCCTCCCGGATCGCGGTGATCGACCACGGCCGCGTGATCGCCGAGGGCACCAAGGGCGAGCTCAAGGCCTCCGTCGGCTCCGGCACCGTCCACCTGCGGCTGCGCGACGCCGCCCAGCGCCCCGAGGCCGAGCGGGTGCTGTCGCTGGAGCTCGACGCCACGGTCCAGCTGGACGCGGACCCGGTGGCGCTGACCGCCCGGGTCGACGCGCACGGCTCCGACCGGGGCGCGGCGGAACAGGCGGCACGAGCCCTGGCCGAGCTGGCCCGGTCCGGCATCACGGTCGACAACTTCTCGCTGGGACAGCCCAGCCTCGACGAGGTCTTCCTCGCCCTCACGGACAAGAAGGGAGTGGCGGCATGAGCACCGCGACCACCAAGACGGAGCTCGAGGACGTCGCGCTCGCCGCGCCGGACCAGGAGCGCCTCTCGGCTCTCCTGGTCGGCCTGGACCGGCCGCCGAGGCCCAGCGCGCTCTCGGCCTCCCTCACCTTCGGCTGGCGCGCCATGCTGAAGATCAAGCATGTGCCGGATCAGCTGTTCGATGTGACGGCTTTCCCGATCATGCTGGTCCTGATGTACACGTACCTCTTCGGAGGCGCGCTGGCCGGCTCCACGCAGGAGTACATCCAGTTCCTGCTGCCCGGCATCCTGGTGATGAGCATCGTGATGATCACGATGTACACGGGTGTCTCGGTCAACACCGACATCACCAAGGGTGTCTTCGACCGGTTCCGTACGCTGCCGATCTGGCGGCCCGCTCCGATGGTCGGCTATCTGCTCGGCGACGTCCTGCGCTATGTACTGGCCTCGGTGGTGATGCTCACCGTCGGCATGATCATCGGCTTCCGTCCGGACGGCGGGGTGCTCGGGATGCTGGCGGGGGTGGCCCTGCTGCTGGTCTTCGCGTTCGCGTTCTCGTGGATCTGGACCATGTTCGGGCTGCTGCTGCGCACCGAGAAGTCCGTGATGGGCGTCAGCATGATGGTGATCTTCCCGCTCACCTTCCTCAGCAACGTCTTCGTCGACCCGAAGACGATGCCGGGCTGGCTGCAGGCCTTCGTGAACAACAGCCCGATCACCCACCTGGCCACGGCGGTACGCGAGCTGATGGCGGGCAATTGGCCCGCATCCGATATCGCCTGGTCGCTGGGGTGGGCCGGAGCGATCATGGCGGTGTTCGGTGTCGTGACGATGCGGCTCTACAACCGGAAGTGACCGTCCTGAAGCGGCCGATGAGGAGATGATCTCTGTGACCCCGGCGCCGCATCGGCGCCGGGGTCGCGGGCGTCGGCCGGGGTCACAGACGTCGGCCGGCGTCACAGACGATGGCCCGGGGCACAGACGTCGGTCGGGGTCACAGGCGCCAGTCCGGGGCGTGGCCGGGGCGGTAGGCGCAGGTGGTTCCCGTGGTCACGGACTCGCGCAGGTGTGCCGCCAGCTCGGGGTGCAGGCACTCCAGCTTGCGCAGGGTGTCGCGGATCCGGGCGGTGACCGTTTTGCGGGCCCGCTCGGTCTCGTCGCCCAGGCGGCGGCTCCGGCCACCGAGCCCTGCCGCGGTGCGCAGCTGGTCGAGGAGGGCCTGCCGCTCCCGGTCGTACGCCTCCACCTGCCGGGAGTCGTCCCGTGCCGCGGCGCGGTCTATCTCGGCGTCCAGCCGGGCCAGGTGCTCCTTGTACCGGCGCTTGCCCTCCTCGTCGAGCACCGGGTCGCCACCCAGCCGGCCGGCGGCGGCCACGACGGCGCCGCCCTCGGGGGCGAGCAGCTGCACGGCCGGGACGTCGGCACCGGGGAGCCCCAGCAGGCTGTGCAGATCCCGCAGCCCCTTGGCATCGGGGACGTGCACGGTCCGCCCGTCCCAGCGCAGCTGCCATACGGAGCCGTCGCGGCGGAACTCGGCGGCGGCCGGACCCGGGGCGGAACCGGGGCTGGGGGCCGCGGTCCCGTGGTCGGCGGCCGGTGGGAGTGCGCGGAGGGCGGGACCTTCGGAGGCCAGGTGGCGCAGGCCCAACTCGCCTGCCTCCCGCTCCACTTCGGCCAGCAGCGCGCGGGCCCGGCCGGCGTCACCCGGCTCTGCGCGGGCGAGGAGGGAACGGGCCAGGTGCAGCCGGGCGCGTACGGCCCAGGGGCGGGCGCCGAGGCGGTCCGCCGAGGCTGCGGCCTCGGTGAGCGTGGCCACCGCCGCGTCCCGGTCGTCGCGGGCGGCGGCGAGCATCCCGAGCCAGAGGTCGACGGGGCCGCCGATGTCGCACCCGTACAGCGAGACGACCCACTGGCCCGTGTAGGGGGTGAGCTCATCCTCGGCGCGGGTGATGAGACGCCGGTCGCCGGTGGTCGCGGCCGTCTGGGCCAGCAGCCGGAGCCAGAGCGGCATGAACGCCCGCGGATAGGGGGCCGGGCGGTCCGACTGCTCGGCGATCAGACGGAGGGCCGGTGCCGCGTCGCCCTGCTCCACCGCGGTGAGCGACTCCAGCAGCCCGGGGTAGGGGTACCGGGCGCCCGGCAGCGCGGCGAGGACCTTCTCGGCCTCCGCGAAGTGGCCCCGGAGCAGGTGCAGCGACCACTGCAGATGGCGCCCCATGAAGCCGAAGGCCTCGTGGTCGACGCCCTCCAGGCCGAGGGCCTCGTCCCGCAGGGCGTCGGCCGCCTCGGTGAACCGGCCCTGGAGGGAGGCGATCAGGCTGCCGTCGACGGCGATGGCCAGGGCGAACCGGGGGAGCTCCGAGCGCTCGGCGGCCCGGATGAACGTGCGGTACTGGTCGATGAAGGCCGGGTCGCCGAGCTCCAGCAGGGCGACCCACCGCATGGAGGTGGCGTGCAGCTCCATGTCCAGGTTCTGGGTGCGCCGGCCGACGAGAGCCATCTCGTCGGTCAGCCCGAGCCGCTCCACCGCCGAACCGAGGCCCCATACGGAGTCGTGGCGGGCCCAGAGGGAGAAGGCGAGGGCCTCGTCGTCCGAGCCGTCGCGGGCCAGGGCCATGATGTGGATGGCCAGCTCCTGCGCGAGCCGGTCGGCGGAGAGGCTGTCCTGCCCGTCCTTGCCGGTGACCTTGCGGTGGGCCTCGCCCAGGAACGTCACCATGAACGCGCCGCCGCCGCCCAGCGTGCCCCGGCGGTACAGGGTGATCGCCACCCGGGCCAGCAGCTCGGGCTCGTCCAGCTTCCGTGCCAGGCCGACCGCCCGGTCAAGCAGACGGTCCCCCTCGGCACTCTCCCCGGCGTGCCGCAGTTGTTCGCCCAGGTCGAGGGAGATGAGCGCGGTCCGGCGGAGGTCGGGCGGAGGCCCGTCCTCCAGCGCCCCCACGCCCGGCGTACCGCCCGCCGCCGGGCCGGGCTCACCCGACGCCAGTGCGAGGGCCCGGCGGTAGTGGCCGATGGCCTCCTCGTCGGCGAGGCGCCCCGAGGCGTCCCGGGCGGCGGCGAGCAGCAGGTCGATCCGGCGGTCCCGCTCCAGCTCACCCCCGGCGAGGTGGGCGTGGCGGGCGAGGTCCCCGGGCCGCACCGCGTCGTCGAGTCCGCCGTGCGCGTCCAGCGCCCGTACGGCGGCGGCGTGGCGGCGGCGGGCGTCCGCGTCACCGAGGGAGGCGTACAGCGTCTCGCGGAGCAGGTCGTGGGCGAAGGCGTAATTGCCGGAGGGGCGCGGGACGACGACCCGGGCGATGACCGCCGACTCCAGCAGCCGCTCCACTTGGGGGACCGGGGAGCCGTGCACCACGGCCAGCACCTGCCGGCGGAACTCCCGGCCGAGCACGGCGGCGGCGGTCAGCAGGGAGACGACGGCGTCCGGCAGCAGGCTCAGCCGCTGCCGGACCGCCTCCCGCACTCCGGGCGGGATGGTGGATACGGGGCTGCCGCTGCGCCAGAGCCGAGCCGTCTGCTCGACGAAGAACGGGTTGCCGCCGGTGCGCCGCTGGACCTCGTCGACCAGGTGCCGATCGGGCTCGCGGCCCGTCGTCACGGCCATCAGCGCCCCCACCTCGTCGCGGCCCAGGCCCGTCAGCGTGAGGGTGGCGGAGGCGCGCGAGACGAGGGGCAGGATCAGCTGCTGGAGCGGGTGGCCGGGGGCCTCCACCTCGACGTCCCGGTAGGTGCCGATGAGCAGGAGGCGCTCGAACCAGGCGTGCTGGGCGGCGAATTCGAGCAGGCGGAGCGAGGCCGGGTCGGCGCTGTGGAGGTCGTCCAGGACCACCACGAGCGGGCGGCTCTGGGAGAGGGTGACGAGGGCCGTGGTCACCGCGTCGTACAGCCCGAAGGCCTCCGGGCCGTCCGACGAGGCACCGGCCGCACCAGTGGCCCCGCCGCCGTCCGCATCACCCGTATCCGGTCCCGTACCCGGGACTCCGTCGCCCGCCGTGTCCCCCAGGAGGACACCGAGCCGCCCGTCCGCCGCCTCCTGGGCCGCCGCCCACTCCGCCGCCGTGGCGGAGCGGCGCAGGCCACGCAGCACCTGCACCCAGGGCCAGTAGCCGGGGGTGCTGTCGGAGTCCCAGCAGGAGCCGCCGACCACCAGCGCCCCGTGTCGACGCGCCTCGTGCGCGGCATCGGTGACGAGGGCGGTCTTCCCGATCCCGGCCTCGCCCGTGACCAGCGCGAGCCCGCCGTGGCTCTCCGCGGCCCGGACGATCTCCGAGCGGAGGATGCCTGCGGGATGGTCGCGCCCGAACAGAGCAGGGGTCATGACCACACGATAGGAGGACCCACTGACAACGGCTCCCCCTTTTGCGGGGCCAGGCCGGTGACCTCCTCCGGCCAGGCCCGTGACCCCCTCCGGCCGGGCCGGAGGGGGTCACGGGCGGAGCGACGGGAGTGGGAGCCCCTCAGTCGCGCACCACCGTCACCGGGCACGGCGCGTGCTGCGTGACGTGGAGGCTGACCGAGCCGAGCAGCGTCGCCTTGAGGCCGCTGCGGCCACGGGCGCCCACGACGAGCAGGTTGGCGCCCCTGGCCCGGTCCAGCAGGGACTGGGCGGGGTTGCCGATGACCACGATCTTGCTGACCGCGGCCGCTCCTTCGGCGCCGAGGGCCTCCTCCAGTGCCTCGTTGAGGGAGACGGTGGCCAGCTCCTGCGGGTCGAAGTCCGCCGGCAGGCCCGGCATCATCGAGGCCCAGCTGGTCGCGGGGTACTCCCAGCTGTTCACGGCCTCCACGGTGTCACCGGTCAGCTCGGCCTGGCGTACGGCCCAGTGCAGTGCCTTGATCGAGGGATCGGACCCGTCCACACCCACGACGATCCTGCCCATATCTGCCTCCAGCTCGGTCCAGCTCGGAACAGATGCGTTACAGCATCCGGTCTCACTGTAGTCAAACCGGACAATAGAGCCGGTCGGACGGAGAGGGCCGGTCGGCTCAGTCCAGCCGCAGGTCGGCGAGCTGCTGCTCGAAGGGGACGACCGCGTCCTCCCCGTCGTCCAGGCCCGGTACCCGGGAGGCCCCGGAGACCGTGCGGCCCAGCACCGCCGAGGCCAGCTCGCCGCCGGCCCGCCGGATCCGGGACGGCAGGCCCTCGGTGTACTCGTCACCGGAGGAGCCCCAGTCCTCGGACGCGGCGTAGACGGAGGTCGGTACGGTGACGGCCCGCAGGTAGGCGAAGAGCGGGCGCAGCGCGTGCTCCAGGACCAGCGAGTGGCGGGCCGTACCGCCCGTCGCGGCGATCACGACGGGCTTGCCGGTCAGCGCGGTGTTGTCGATCAGGTCGAAGAACGACTTGAACAGACCGCTGTACGAGGCGGTGAACACCGGCGTCACGGCGATCAGCCCATCCGCCTCCGTCACCGCGTCGATCGCCTCCCGCAGCGTGGCCGAGGGGAAGCCGCTGAGCAGGTGGTGGGCGATGTCCACGGCGAGATCGCGGAGCTCGACGACCTGGACCTCGATGTCCCGGTCCTGCTCGGCCGTGAGGCGCTCGCGGGTGGCGACGGCCAGCCGGTCGGCCAGCAGTCGGGTGGAGGACGGTTGGCCGAGTCCGGCCGAGACGGCCACGATGCGCACGGGGGTGGTGGCGAACATGGAGGTCAAGCCCCCTTTCCGGTGGCAGTGGCACGGGCGGCGACGACCGCCGGGTGGGCGGGCGCGGATTCCGGCACACCGGCCGGCCGCAGGTTGGCGAACTCCTTGCGCAGCACGGGCACGACCTCCTCGCCGAGGATGTCGAGCTGCTCCAGGACCGTCTTCAGCGGGAGCCCCGCGTGGTCCATCAGGAACAGCTGCCGCTGGTAGTCGCCCACCGCGTCCCGGAACGTCAGCGTCCGCTCGATGACCTCCTGCGGGGAACCCACGGTCAGCGGGGTCTCGCGGGTGAAGTCCTCCAGGGACGGGCCGTGGCCGTAGACCGGCGCGTTGTCGAAGTACGGGCGGAACTCCCGTACCGCGTCCTGGGAGTTCTTCCGCATGAACACCTGGCCGCCGAGCCCGACGATGGCCTGTTCGGCCGTGCCGTGACCGTAGTGGGCGTAACGGCGCCTATAGAGGGAGACCATTTTCTTGGTGTGCTCCATGGGCCAGAAGATGTTGTTGTGGAAGAACCCGTCGCCGTAATAAGCGGCTTGCTCGGCGATCTCCGGGGAGCGGATGGAGCCGTGCCAGACGAACGGCGGGACGCCGTCCAGCGGGCGCGGGGTCGCGGTGAAGGACTGGAGCGGCGTACGGAACTTGCCCTCCCAGTCCACGACGTCCTCGCGCCACAGCTGGTGCAGCAGGGCGTAGTTCTCGATGGCCATCGGGATGCCCTGGCGGATGTCCTTGCCGAACCAGGGGTAGACCGGCCCGGTGTTGCCCCGGCCCATCATCAGGTCGACGCGGCCGTCGGCGAGGTGCTGGAGGGTGGCGTAGTCCTCGGCGATCTTCACCGGGTCGTTGGTGGTGATCAGGGTGGTGGACGTGGACAGGATCAGGTTCTCGGTGCGGGCGGCGATGTAGCCGAGCGTCGTCGTGGGGGAGGACGGGACGAACGGCGGGTTGTGGTGCTCGCCGGTCGCGAAGACGTCCAGGCCGACCTCTTCGACCTTCTGCGCGATGGCCAGGGTCGCCTTGATCCGCTCGTTCTCGGTGGGGGTCCGGCCGGTGGTCGGGTCGGTCGTGACGTCCCCGACGGTGAAGATCCCGAACTGCATGGCGTCCGCCTTCCTGAGTCCCGGCCGGGGATCCGGAGACCCTGACCGATTTGGTTGAACGTTGAACTACATCCTACAACGGGACCCCTCTCCGTCCTATTCCACGCCGCTGGGCAGGCCGCTCACGAGCCGCGTTCCTGTGGCCGGAGCCCTTACAGGTCGCGTTCCCGTGGCCGGGGCCCTCACGAGTCGCGTTCCTGTGGCCGGGGCCCTTACACGTCGCGTTCCCGTGGCCGGGGCCCTTACGGGCGCGCGTACGCTGGATCGGTGACCGAACGGAAGAGCGGCAGCGAGGAGTGGAAAGCGCGCGGGGTGTTCCTGCGCGTCTTCGTCTACGTCTTCGCGACGCACCTCTTCGCGGGCTTCATCTGGATCCTCTTCTACGTGGGCGGGCACGCGGACAAATAGCCGCCGCGTCAGCCCATGGCGGATACACTGACCGCATGACCTCCGTCCCGTGCCGAAACTGGTGGCGCTCCTCCTAAGGAGCGGCCGCAGCGTCTGTCTGCACGGAACTCAGGGCCGTTCCCCATGGACGGCCCTTTTCGCTGCCTTCTCATAGGCGCGATGTACGGGAACGCGGGGGCACCGCAGCCCTCAGCCCCCGCCGCTCGGGCCGTCCTCCACGCACTCCACCACCCGCGAGGAGACACCCGGCCATGACCATCACCACCGCCCCCACTCCCCCCACCACCCCCGCCGAGCACCGCAGCGCCGAGCTGGAGCACCACATCGCCCAGGACCCCGGCCGCTTCCGGGTCCTCACCGGCGACCGCCCCACCGGCCCCCTCCACCTCGGCCACTACTTCGGCACCCTGCGCAACCGGGTCCGACTCCAGGACCTCGGCGTGGACGTCATGATCCTCATCCCCGACTACCAGGTCCTCACCGACCGGGACACCGCCGAGCGGCTGGGGGAGTACACCGACGGGCTGCTCCTGGACTACCTGGCCCTCGGCATCGACCCCGCCCGGTCCACCGTCTTCAACCACAGCGCAGTCCCCGCGCTCAACCAGCTCCTGCTGCCCTTCCTCAGCCTCGTCTCCGTCGCGGAGCTGAGCCGCAATCCCACGGTCAAGGACGAGATCGCGCACTCCCGGCAGTCGGTGGTGAGCGGGCTGATGCTCACCTACCCGGCCCACCAGGCGGCCGACATCCTCTCCTGCAAGGGCAGCGTGGTCCCCGTCGGCCAGGACCAGCTGCCCCACCTCGAACTCAGCCGGACGATCGCCCGCCGCTTCAACGAGCGGTACGGGAACGTCTTCCCGGAGCCCGACGCCCTGCTCTCCGCCGCACCCCTCCTCCTCGGCACCGACGGCACCAAGATGAGCAAGAGCCGCGCCAACTCCGTCCCCCTCGGCGCCACCGCCGACGAGACGGCCCGCCTGATCCGCGGCGCGACCACGGACGCCGACCGGCACATCACCTACGACCCCGGCACCCGCCCCGGCGTCTCCTCCCTCGTCCTGCTGGCCGCCCTCTGCCTGGAGCGGGACCCGCACCAGGTCGCGGCGGAGATCGGCGACGGCGGGGCGGCCGTGCTCAAGCGCACGGTGACCGACGCGGTCAACAGCCACCTGGCGCCCTACCGGGCCCGGCGGGCGGAGTACGCGAGGGACCTCCCGTACGTACGGTCCGTCCTGCGCGCGGGCAACGAGCGGGCGAACGCGCTCGCGGAGGCCACGCTGGAGGAGGTGCGGGAGGCGATGGGCACGTTCCGGTAGCCGTACGAGCCCGCCCGCCCCCATGCGTCACTGGCGCGGCAGCACCGTCCGCTGCCGCCGCAGGAGCTCCGCGAGACCCCGCCGGGTGGCTGCGATCACCACCCGGTCCTGAGCGCGCAGCACGTACCCGGGCGGCAGGTCCCAGACCAGGCCGGAGGGCGGCGGAGGTCCGCCGTCCGGGGGGTACGGGGGGAGCGCGGCGAGGTCGGGGTTGCGGTCGGCGGGCGGGGTCGCGTCGATGGCCAGGACCCGCCACGACCTCGCCTGGAACGCCTCCTCCACCGTGCGGCCCTCCAGCTGCGGGTGGCCCGCCACCTCCAGGGCGGCGAAGAGCATGACCTTCCGCTCGACCGGGACCGCACCCAGGATCTGGCGGCCCATCATGGCGACCGCGAAGGAGGGCGCGGCCAGGTGGGAGACGGACCGGGAGCGGGTCAGGGCCTGGGGGTGCGCGGTGCGCAGGGTGCGGTAGACGGCGGTGGCGAACTCGTCGTCGTACAGCCGCAGCGCCACCCTCAGGTCCGGCTTCACCGACCGCGCGTACAGGGTCGCTTCCAGGTTCGTCGTGTCGATGCTGGTGAGGGCGAGGAGGGCGTGGGCGCGGCGGATCTTGGCCGCTTCGAGGACGCCTTCCTGTGTGACGTCGCCGAGGACGGTCGGCACGTGCATGGAGCGGGCCAGCGGGATGCCCCGCGCCTCGGGGTCCTCCTCCACGACGACCACGGGGATGTCGAGCTCGCGGAGGCGTACGAGGACGCGCGTACCGATCTTGCCGAGCCCCAGCAGCACCACGTGCCCCGACAGACCGCGCGGCGGGCGGCGCAGCGAGGAGGCGGTGCGCAGGGTGCCGAACGCCTCCAGGACGGCGGCGATCAGCAGCGGGAGCAGGAGAAGCCCGGCGATGCCGGACAGGAGCTGGATGATCTGCCGGGCCGCCGGTGCGTCCTCCGCCGGGTCGTTCATGCCCAGCAGGTCGAGCAGGGTGAGGTAGGTCGAGTGGGCCGCCGTGTCCTGGGTGGTCAGGAGCGAGGCGACCACCAGGGCGACGGCGGCGACCGCGACGCCGAGGGCCGACCAGCGCAGCCTGCGCGAGAAGACCTGGGAGAGCGGCGCGCCCCTGCCCCCCATCCGGGTCGCGGGCCGGTCCGGATCGGCCCGGCTGATCGCCTCCAGGACGACGGTCCCGCGTCCTTCGGCGGCGGCCACGGTCTGCTCGTCGGGCAGGAGCTGGGGGCCCTCGGCACCACTGCCCTCCGATCCCTCCGACCCCGCAGGGTCGTTGGTGGTGGAGGAGAGCAGCGCGAGGGTGCACAGCCCGGGGTCGGAGGTCTCGCCGGGGCGCGGCGGCGGGCGTTCGGCGGCGCGCAGGAGCAGCCCCTCGGCCTGGATGATCTTGCTGCTGCCGGTGAGCGCGGTGGCGGCGAGCGCGGGGGCGGCCGTGTCGGCGTCGGAGAGGACGGTGGTGGAGGCGTCGAGCAGCGCCGGGTCGATGCCGGGCATGGCGACGGCCGCCGCCTGGTCGAGCAGCTCCTCCAGGTGCTGGCCGAGCTTGCGGTTGTAGAGCCGGATCACCAGCCGCAGACGGGGGTTGAGGCGGCGGGCGGTCAGGGCGGCGCGGATGTTGCGCTCGTCGTCGTCGTAGACGAGGGCGAGGGCTGCCGCCCGGTCGACGCCCGCCTCCTCCAGTACGTCGTCGGAGGGCTCGGGGGCCTCCATGATCCGGACGGCCTCGACCCCGGCGTTGGTGTCGCTGCCGCCCCCGCCTCCCCCGGTGGCGGTGGTGCGGTTCATCGCCGCCGACATCCGCCCGAACAGAGCGGCCGCGCGCCCCCGCTGGGTCAGCGGCGTCTCGGGGCTGTTGGCGTCGCGGCCGGGTGGCAGGAGCAGCGTGACCCGTTCCCCGTAGACGAAGCGCAGCTCCACGGCGAGCCGGCGCGCGAGCGCGTCATCGCCGCAGACGATCATGTGGCCGGTGGACGGCGGACGGCCCGGTTGCGGACGTACCGGCTGCTGAGGAAGTGGGGGCACGAAACCCAGCATGCCGTGATCCTTCCGGCTCGGTCTTCCCGGTCAGTGTGGAATGTCTGTGATCTTCGCACGGTGGTTCTGAAGCTCTGGCCGGTTCTGGTCCCCGGGGGGCTGATTCAGGCTCCCCTGTTGGTTCGCTGCCCCCTGTCGGTCCGCCGCCCCCTGCCTGTTCACCGTCCCCAGGTGACTCGCCGGACCCGTCAGCAGGTGGCGCGGATCCGCCGCCCGCTGGATCGCCGTCTCCACCGCCGCGATCCGGTCCGCGAGCAGCCCCAGCGCGGCCACGGCCCGGGTCATCGGGTCGCCGTCAGGCCCGCCGAGCGCTTGTGTACGGACGTACGAGGAGGTGATCGCCGCCCACCGCCCGGCCTGCTCGGCGGTGAGTGTCCCGCGCAGGGCGGCCAGCTTCAGCAGGTTGGCCTCGGCGCCCGTGGTGAGCGTCTGGGCCTCGCCCGCGTAGTGGTCGTCGACGACGGAGGAGAGCTCGGCGCCGTTCATGACGGGCACGATCCGCTCCGCGATCTTGTTCATGTTGCGGTACGAACCCTGGAGCCGGAACGGCGGCTCCGTGCGGGTCGCGTCCGTCTGGGCGGCGGAGGCGATGTACGCCGCGTTCACCGCGAGCACGGTGTCCCGGGCGGTGAGCAGGTGGCGCAGCACGGCGAGAACGGCGTTCAACTCGGCCGCCGAATACGGGTGTTCCAGGTGCTCGGCGCGGGCAGCCGGGTCGCTCCCGCCCGCCAGCCGCACCAGCAGCGCCAGGTCGTCGCGCGAGCGGGCGGCGAGCGGGGCGAGGACCGGGTTGGCGGTCAGTGCGTTCTCCACGAAGCTCAGCGCGAAGACGTCGTCCCGGCCGCTGAGCACCTCGCCCAGGTTCCACACGTCGGCCCGGTTCGCGAGCATGTCCGGGATGCGGAACTGCTCGCCGGACTCGGTGTACGGGTTGCCCGCCATGCAGACCGCGAACCGCTTCCCCCGCAGGTCGTAGCTGCGCGGCTCGCCGTCCCGTACGCCCTCGACGCGGCGCGTGGCGTCGCACAACGGGATGAACTTCTGGAGGAGCTCGGGAGAGGTGTGCTGGATGTCGTCGAGGTAGAGGAGCGTGTTGTTGCCCGCCTCCAGTGCGAAGTTGATCTTCTCGATCTCCTGCCGCGCGGTGGTGCTGGGCGCCTGGGCGGGGTCGAGCGACGTCACGTCATGCCCCAGGTTCGGCCCGCTGATCTTGACGAGGACCATCCCGAGCCGGTCCGCGACGTACTCCATGAGCGTCGTCTTGCCGTAGCCGGGCGGGGACACGAGCAGGAGCAGGCCCTGCGAGTCGGTGCGCCGGTCGGCGTCGGCGGTGCCGAGCTGCTTGGCGAGGCTGTCGCCGATCAGTGGCAGGTACACCTCGTCCAGCAGCCGGTTGCGGACGAACGCCGACATCACGCGCGGCCGGTGGTCGTCCAGCCGCAGCCGCCCGCGCTCGGCGGCCACCAGGGAGGTGCGCAGCCGCTGGTACGCACGGAAGGCGGGGACAGTGTGTGTACGGAACTCCCCGGTGCGGGCCAGGAGTTCATCGATCCGTACGGTGAGGGCTCCGCCGCCCCCGATGCGCGGGTGGTCCCCGAGGAGGCCCTCGACCCGCTCCGTGAGCGGCGCGTCGCACCCGTACCGCTCCAGCTCCGGGCAGAGCTCCACCGCCACGGCCTCCGCCAGGTCCCCGGGGCCGACCGCGGCGCCGGTGGCCTCCGCGTACGGGGTGAGCCAGCCCTCCACGAGCTGCTTCCGGGCGGCCAGGTCACCGCCGAGGGCGGCGAGGTCGTTGCCGTACGCGTCGGGGCCCGCCGCCCGGTGGAAGGCGTCCAGGAAGGCGCGGACCGTGGCGCCCACGACGAACCCGGCGGGCCCGACGGTCAGCTCCTCGAAGAGGTACGCGGCGACGGCGCCGGCCCGCTCGGCGTCCCCGAACTCGCCGATGGCGAGAGCCCACTCCTCCTGGAGCACGGCGATGGCCGGGGCCAGCCCGAAGGTGTCGCGGGCGCGTGCCAGGGAAGCGGCCCGCCGGGTCCACGAGACCCGCAGCTCCTCCTTTGTCCCGTACGCCCAGAAGAGCTGGGCGGCAGCCCGGACGGCGGGCTCGTGGCGCAGGAGCCCCGCGTCCGCGTGCAGGCGCAGCAGGGCGCGGAGGATGGCGGTGGCGTCCTCGTCGTGGACGCCCCGGGTGTACCCCTCGTCGTACGCCTCGGCCGCCGAATCCCGTACGAGCAGAACCAGTTCGTCATCGGCCATGGCGGCAAGACGCTCGGCCCCCCGCTCCTCCAGGAGCCGGGTCGCCAGGTACTCGCCCCGGTAGACGGCCGCCGATTCGGAGGGGAGCAGCTGCTCCCAGTACGGGCGGGTCGCCTCGAACGCCGGGTCGGTGACCGGGGCACGGTAGTCGGTCCCGGTCAGCGCGAAGGCGAGCCGCTCCCCGGAGGGCACGAGCGTCAGGTCGAACGGCTGGGTGTTGACGGCGAACCGGTGCCGCCCCAGCTTGATGACCGACCCGCCGTCCGCGTACAGCTCGCTGCGGTCCCGCAGCGCCCGCCCGGCCTCCTGGCGGGCGGCCTTCAGCCGCCCGTCCAGCTCCTCCGCCCGTACGGGATCGCCCAGTTCGCGCAGCTCGTCGGCGGTCCGGCGGACCTTGGCGACCATCGGGTCGGAGGCGAAGTACGTGTGGACGGCGTCCAGGTCCGCGAGCGCGGCCACGCGCCGGCCGATGGTCTCCAGCACCCGCTGCGCCGACCCGGCCAGCCGCTCGGCCCGCCGCGCCCGCTCGTCCTGGAGCGTCTGCTTACGGGCCGAGAACGCGTCGTACACCTCACTCCGGCGCTCGGCCAGCTCGGCGAGGAAGTCGTCGAACTCCGCGAATCGCGACTCCAGGTTCTCCAACTGGAGCAGCAACCGAGCGAGTTGGTCGTCACACGCCTCCGGCGAGTCGGCGGCGGCCAGCGCCCCCGTCACCGCCTGCCCGAGCAGCGCGAACTCGGCGGCGAACTCGGCCCGCCCCTCCTTCGACAGCAGCTCCCGCCGGCGCGCGTCGAGCGTGGCGCGGGCGCGGTTGGCCCCGCCCAGCACCTCCGCGATCCGCTCCAGGATCGACGTACGCACGGTGGCGTCGCCGATCTCAAGGCCGGCCACCACGTCGGTGACGGTGGCCAGTCCGTCCGTCATCGCGGCCAGCCGGTCGGTCACGGCGGAGGCGTCACGTACGGTCGCGAGCGCTCCCGCCTCCTCGACGAGCCCGGCGATGTCCTCGTGGTACCCGTCGAAGGCGTCCTTACGGGCGAGGAACGACACGGCCCGCTGAGCGGCGGAGCCGATGTCGTCCTCGGTCCGGGCGGACAGCTCCGTGATCCGCCCGGCATCGGCGTACCGCATCTCGCTGATCGTCGCCAAGTGCCCGTGCGCCTGACGCAGCTCGGTCAGCCGCTCCACCCATGCGGCGGCCGACCCCGGCACCTCGCCGCGTACGCGCCGCACGAGTGCGGTGATGCGGGTGGTGGTCTCCTCCAGCGCCTCCGCGGCCCGCTGCGTCAGTTCCTGTACGGCGGTGAACTCGGCCAGCACCTGCTGGGCGGTGGTCCGCAGCTCCTCCAACGGCTCTGCGAGCGCCCCCAGTTCGGGGTCGGACAGCCAGTGGTACCGGTCCTGGGCCCGCGCGCAGTCGGCGGCGAGCTGCCCGTACACGGCGGTCGTCGGCGTCATGTCCCGTACGCCGTGGGCGAGCGCGAGGCAGTCGGAGATCCCGCGTACGAGGTCGGCGTTGCCGGTCCGTGCGAGCGGCCCCGTCCCGGCCGGGCGGGCGGCGGCGTAGGTGTCGGAGACGTACGGCGTCTGCCAGCGCTGCAACGGGTGCACGCGCGCCGGCCCGTCCGGGTTGTCCCGGAGCAGGACGAGCGTGCCGTCGTCCAGGAGGGCGTGCCCGCGCCCGGTGAGCGGGGTGGCGACCTCCTGGCGGATCAGGTTGTACGGAAGGAGGAGACTCCGCACACCGTCACGGGAGCGGAAGACGTACAGGACGTCCTCCCCGTTGGGCGAGCGCACCGCACCCTCGAAGACCGGCTCGGAGAGCTCCTCCGCTGTGTCGAAGGTCTTCGCGGTGCCGGTGGTGAGGTAGTAGCCGCCGGGGAAGATGATCCCCTGGTCCTCGGGGAGCCGGTGGCAGGCGGGACCGATGCCGTCGAGCCGCTGCACGGTGGAGAGCAGCGAGTTGAAGACGAGGTGCCGCCAGCTCTGCTCCTTGTACGGCCGCACGCGCAGCAGGACCAGCGGCCCGACCTCCGCGTACTCCACGTCCGCGTCGGCCAGCGACTGCAACGGCTCGTCGACGGGCTCGTCGTAGATCCCGTCCGGCGACTCGGTGTCGTCGGTCACCTTGACGGTGAGCGTCCCGCCGAGCGTGTCGACGAAGAGGCCGCCGCCCTTGCCGATGGCGATGTGCGGATGGCGTCCCGGGACGTGGGCCTCGCGCCCGGCGACGGTCCACGCGAAGTCGTGGGAGGGCGGGAAGACGTGATCGCGCTCGCCCTGCGCGTCCAGAAACGCGCCCGGTGACCCGTCCGCCCCCAGGGCCCACCGCAGGACCCGGATGTCCTCGGCGTCCGCGCCCGTACGGAAGACGGCGAGGAGCTTGCCGTTGACGCGGCGGAGGCGCAGGAGGCGCGCGTCGCGGAAGTAGCGGTGGAGGGATCCGAACTCGCGGCGGAAGGAGTCGTCGTCGAGGAGGGTGGTGTCGGGTCGCGGGGCCGCGTCAGTGGCGGCCGCGTCCCGTACGAGGAGTACGTCGTCGACCCCGGCCTCGCCCCGGGCACCCGGCCCCCGCTCGAAGCCGAAGAGCAGCTGCCCGCCGACGGCGACGAGGTCGCGGGGCACAGAGGCGTGCTCGGTGCGCACCTGCTCGGTGGCCAGCAGCCGCAGCTCGGTCGATCCGAACTCCTCGGTCCGCCGCACGTTGAGCGCCTCGGCCCGCCGCACGAGCTCCCCGGCCTGCGCGGAGAGCCGCCGCCGCAGCACTTCGTAGGCACCGGCGTCCACATCGCCTTCCCCGCCCTGCCTGCCCTGTGGCGCGGTGACGGTGGCGGTGATGTCGCTGTCCATGCGTACGGCTCCCTACGTGTTCGTCATTTCCGGCCGGGCCGGGCGCCCACCCCCGTGGGGCACCCCGCCCGGCCGGGCCCGGCCCATCTCCGGCCGGGCCCGGCACATCTCCCGCCGGTCCCGCACATCTCCGGCGGTCCGGCGTTTCTCCGGCGGGTCCGGCGTATCTCCAGCTGGGCCGGCATCTCCGGCCCGTCCGGCTTCCCCCCAGCCCGTCCGGCGTTTGAGGACGGAACCCTCGGCCCGGTGGGCCCGCCCCCCGCGTGGGGACCGGGCCCGGGCGATCCCAGCCCGTGAGGCGCCCACCCCCGTGGGGCACCCCACCCGGCCCCCGGCCAAGGATCCCGCCCTCGGACACCGGACGGGCGCGGGAAGCGGGGGCGGGGACTACCCGACCGCCCCGGCCCCGTTCCGGGCCACCACATCACCCGCGGGAGCAACCTTCGTACCGCCGCCCGAAGACACCGGCAGATCCGCCAGCCCCAGCTCCTTCGCCGCCGCCAGCAGCTGCTCCACCTGCCCCGAAGCCGCCCCTGACGACCCCATCAGCCGCATCAGCAGCGCCGACACCGTCAGGTTCTGCACATCGCCCGTGGAGACCGACCCCAGCACCCGGCTGAGGTCATCGGTGAACGACGACGACCCGTCCAGCCACGGCCCGGCCAGCGCCTGCGCGGTCTGCGAGTTGTCCACGAACCCGTCCACGGCCTTGCCGAGCGAGATCGACGAGACGAGCCGGTCGAAGAAGACCGAGTCGCCGCCGACGATGTCGATGTCGGCGTTCTCCAGCCCGGTCGCCAGGACCGTCGCCTGCGCCTCGGCGACCTGCCGCTGCACTTCGAGCCCGGCCAGCCGGATCTCCTTCTCCGCGTCGAGCCGCAGGCGGTACTCCTCGTGCCCGCGCGACGCCTCGTCCAGCGCCGCCATCGCGGCCGCCTTCTCCGTGAGCCCCGCGGCCTCCGCCTTCAGCTTCTCGCCGATGACCGCCGCGTCCGCCGAAGCCTGGGCCTGCGTGCCCTCCGCCGTGGCGAGCGCCTTGAGCCGCGCGCCCTCGGCCTCGGCCTTGAGCCGGGCCGCCGTGGCCTCGGCCTCCGCGAGACCGGCCTTCTCGGTGACGTCCGCCTCGGCGTCGCGGACCTGTACGGCGGCGAGTCCGGGCGCGGCCGTCTCGGCCTGGATGCCCTCGGCGAGCCGCAGCTTGGCCTGCGCGTCGAGGTCGGCGGTCTTGAGCCGCGCCTCGGCGAGCGTGAGCTGTTCGGCCGCCAGATGCGTGGAGGCCACCTCCGCCGCCTCGGCCGCCTTGATGTCCTTGACCAGCTTCTCCTGGGCCTCCGCCTCGGCGGCGATGATGACCGACTTGCGGGACCGCTCGGCATCCTCGACGGCGCGCAGGGTCAGGATCGACTCCTCCTGCTCGGCGACCGTACGGTCCACCGCGATCCGCTCCCGGATGACGTCGGCGACCTCGCGGCGCTCGGCCTCGACCTCCTTGGTGGCGGCGATCCGGTTCAGCTCGGTCTCACGCTCGCGCCCGATGACCTCCAGCATCCGGTCCTTCTCGATGCGCTCGCTCTCGACGGCGATGACGCGCTCGCGGTTCTTCTGGGCGACGGCGATCTCCCGCGCCTGGTTCTCGCGCTGGATGCCGAGCTGCTCCTCGGTCTTGATGAAGGCGCTCTGCGAACCGAGCCGCTCCTCCTCCTGCACCCGGGCGGTGGCCGCCTCCTCGCGGGCCCGCAGCACCTCGACCTCGCGGCGCTGCTTGATCTCCGCCTCGGCCTGCCGGCGCTCCAGCTCCAGGATGGTCTCGCGGGCGTCGACGTCCTGCCGGGTGATCTCCTTCTGCTCGGTGCGCTGGAACTCGTTGGTGCGCACGTGCTCGATCGCCGTGAGTTCGGTGATCTTCCGGATGCCCTGGGCGTCGAGGATGTTGGCGCCGTCGAGCTGCGACATCGGGGTCTGCTCGAGGAAGTCGATCGCGGCGTCGTCGAGGTGGTAGCCGTTCAGGTCCGTTCCGATGACCCGGATGATCCGGTCGCGGAACTCCTCGCGCTTGGTGTACAGGTCGACGAAGTCGAGCTGCTTGCCCACGGTCTTGAGGGCCTCGGAGAACTTCGCCGCGAAGAACTCCTGGATGGCGACCTTGTCGCTGGCCCGTGCCGTACCGATGGACTGCGCGACCTTGATGACGTCCTCGACGGTCTTGTTGACCCGGACGAAGAAGGTGATCTGGATGTCGGCGCGGATGTTGTCCTGGCAGATGAGGCCTTCGCGTCCGGCGCGGCGGATCTCGATGGTCTTGACCGAGATGTCCATCGTCTCGGACTTGTGGAGCACGGGCAGGACGACGGCACCGGTGAAGGTCACGTCGACCTTCTTGGTCTTGGAGATGATCAGCGCCTTGCCCTGCTCGACCTTGCGGAACAGCCGGGTGATGACGAAGGCGATGGCGACGACGATGAGCAGGACAACGGCGACGAGCACGCCGATGCCCAGGGAGATGGCATCCATAAGAGTCCTTGGCAGCTGGAGGGTAGGGAAGTGAGGACAGGCGGAGAACAAAGGAGAAGAGGGACGACGCACGAGAAGCGGCGGTCGAGGCCGACCACCCGCGGCAACCACAGGGGACACAGCCACACCCGCGGGCACGGAGGCCCAGGCACACACCCACAGCCACCGGTCACCTGGCCGGGCCGAGGCGCGGATCCCGCAGGGCTCAGCCGTTCGTGGCCTCCGGCAGCCCCTGCCCGCCCGGTTTCGCCGCGGGGCCCGGGTCGAGGGCCGCGTCGTACGGCGACACCCAGAAGAACTCGCCCTCTTCGTCGTACGCGTAGAGGAGTCCCGTGCTGCCGAAGGCGAGGGGCTCCTCGGCGTGCAGCTCGGCGAGCGGTGCGGCCCGGGGGGCCTGGCGGACCTGGACGATGGCTGTCGAACCGTCGGCCGCGGCGACCTCGGCCTGACCGAAGCCGGCGCTGACCGAGCCGGTGCGGATGGTGCACACGCGTCCGACGAAGTCCTCGCGCGAGGGCGGAGGTTCCGCCGGGAAGTACCGGCGGAAGAGGTGTGTGAGGAGGCGGACGGTCCCCCAGGCGAGGAACAGCGATCCGGCGAGTACGGCGACGGCGAGCACCGCGCGGGTGGCGCCGCCGACCGGGACCTGGTGCAGCAGCACGGTACCGCTGAGGCTGCCGAACCAGGCGACGACGACGAGCAGCGATACGGAGACGGTGACGGGCACTCCGCCGAGGCCGACCGTGCCGGAGTCGAGGTCCGAGTCGAAGGAGTGCTGGTCGGCGGCGCCGGCGAGCACGAGCAGCCAGAAGCAGACGACGACCACGAGTGCGGCGCCGAAGATGATGGTGGGGAAGGCGAGTGCCGCGTCCACGAACTCGTTCATCGGTTCCACCCCCCTCTGCGGTTCTGTGCGCCGGCCCGGTGGCGTGGCGCGATCTTCTGTCGGTACGGGGGAGTGGTGACAGCGGGCTCAGCCGGCTCAGCCGGCTCAGCCGACTCGGACGACGAGTCCGCCACGCATGGTCCGGTGGTGTCGGGGCCCGGCGCTGCTGCACTGCGAGCTGTGCAGCAGCGACCGGGTCGTTCCCCTCAGGCGCTCGCCGTCGAATCCCCGATTTACCCGTGGATCCCCCGTGGATCCCCCGTGGATCCCCCGTGGATCCCCCGTGGATCGTCCGGTGAGGCGCCTGTCTTCCCCCGTGTCCCCCGTGTCCCCCGTGTGTTTCCCCCGTGGTGTTGCTGACCTGATCCTGTCATTCGAGCCCCACCCACCGCATTGCCGGATCCCGGCAATCTCTACGCTTGCCTGATGCCGGGCACCGGCACCGCCCGATGCACGTTGATGCATCGGCAGGACAGTTGCAGGGCTGAAGGAGCAGGTGTGGCCGAGCCAGAAGTTCCCGTGGAGATGCTGCGAGAATATGCCCATATTCTGGGCGAAGTCGCCGCGACGGGACGTCGTCTGACGCGGGCGGAGCTGGAGTCACGCCGGGCGTTGGGACGGGAGGCGGCCGACGCGGGGCATCAGCTGCGCGCGCTGGTGACGATGCATCTGGCCCACATGCGGGAAGTCTGGCCGCGCGCGGCTGCCGGAAACGACCCCGCCGTCACGGATGCCGTGCTGGCTGCGGTGGAGCAGGCGATCGACGCGTTCGCCGAGGGGTTCGAGCGGGCGCAGCGTCTCACCGTGCGGCGGGAGGAGGCGGCACGCCGCGAATTCATCGACGATCTCCTCTACGGGCGCAGCGACTTGGTGCGTCTCGCGGAGCGGGCCACCCGCTTCGGCCTGCGGCTCTCCCGGGCGCACGCGGTCGCGGTGGCGTCGGGTCCGGAGGCGTACACGGAAACGGACGCGGTGCCGCGCAGTGTGGAGGCGGCGCTGCTGACCCGGTTCAGCGGCCGCAAGATCCTGCTCACGACGAAGGACGGACGGATCGTCTGCATCGCGCCCGGCAGCCAGCCCGACGTCCTGCGCTACTTCGCCAAGCAGTCGCACGCGGCGACGGACGGCGGCCAGGTCGCGATCGGCCGCCCGCACAAGGGCCCGGGCGGGGTGGTCCACTCGTACGACGAGGCACTCGAAGCGCTCGACCTGGCGGACCGGATGGGGATGGAGGACCCGGTGCTGTACGCCTCGGACCTCCTGGTCTACCCCGTGCTGACCCGGGACCGGCAGGCGATGGCGGATCTGGTGCGCAGCGAGCTGGGCCCGCTACAGAAGGCTCGGGGCGGTGCTGAGCCGCTGCTGAAGACGCTGGCGGTCTACTTCGACGCGGGCTGCGTGGCGGCGGAGACGGCTCGCCGCCTGGCGTTGAGCGTACGGGCGTTGACGTACCGGCTGGAACGCATCCACCAGCTCACCGGGTCCGACCCGGCGGACCCGGTGCACCGCTACAGCCTGCAGACGGCGGTGATCGGCGCCCGGCTGCTGGACTGGCCGGCCAAGGAGCTGTGACGCACCCGGGCCGGCCCCCGGCACGCCCTCTTAAAGGTCGAACTCGTGCGGCGGCAGATCCAGAGCGAAGCAGGCCTCACGCACGACGGCCTGCTCGGTCTTGTCGAAGTCACCGTCGGCGCCGCCGATGATGATGCCGATCTGGATGACGGCACGCGCCTCGGCGGGCTTCTTCTTCGCCTTGGCGATCTCCTGGAGCACGCTGACCTTGCCGAAGTCGAAGTCGGCGGTGAGCTTGTTGAGGTAGTCGTTGAACCGCCGCTGCAGGTCGTCCGCGGGGAAGTTCTTCAGGACGTCGTTGCTCGCGATGAGCGCGGCGACGCGCTGACGCTCGGACGCGTCGATGGTGCCGTCGGCGGCGGCGACCAGAGCACACATGGCCATGCTCGCGTCCCGGAACGCCCCCGACTTGAGGTCGTTCTTCTTCGCTTCCAGCTGCGTCTGCATAGACGAAGCGGATTCCTTGATCCGATCCCACAGGGCCATGACATCTCCATACGTTGCGGTGCAATGCCGGAACAAAAGAAAACTCTACAGACGTGTAGAAGCTAGCAGGGAGGGCGGCCCCCCCCGCCCCGGGTTCACCGCGTCCGGCCAGCCCGCAGGGGCGAGTTCCGGACGGCATGGACAGCACAACGGCCGGCCCGGACAGCCGTGGTGACGGCGGCCCGAACCGGCCGGAGGAGAGCGGGGGCCGGTCAGTCGCCGCGCGGCTCGCCCGCGGGTTCCGGGGTGAGGTCGTCGTGGTCGCCGAGCCGGCGCTCGGGAGCGGACTTCGCCACCTCGCGCACCGCGGCACCGCCCTGGTCCACCTTGCCGCCGTCGCGCATGGCCTGGATCTTCTCGGCGAGGGGCTGGGTCCACCGGGCGGTGAGCGGTCCGATGATGACGAGGATCAGGACGTACGCGGTGGCCAGCGGCCCGATGCGCGGCTCCGTGGCCACGGCGAGACCGGCGATGACGATGGAGAACTCACCGCGTGCCACGAGTGTGCCGCCCGCGCGCCAACGCCCGCGCGAACCGATTCCGGCGCGACGGGCCGCGTACCAGCCGGTCAGGACCTTGGTGCACATCGTGACGACGGCCAGCACGGCGGCGGGCAGCAGCACCGGCGGGATGTCGGCCGGGTTGGTGGAGAGCCCGAAGAAGACGAAGAACACGGCGGCGAACAGGTCGCGCAGCGGCGTGAGGAGCTTGCGGGCACCCTCGGCGACCTCACCGGAGAGGGCGATGCCGACGAGGAACGCGCCGACGGCCGCGGACACCTGGAGCTGCTGGGCGACCCCGGCGACGAGCACGGTGAGGCCGAGGACGACCAGGAGCAGCATCTCCGGGTTGTCGGAGGAGACCGCGCGGCTGATGAGGCGCCCGTGGCGTAGCGCCAGGTAGAGGACGAGACCGACGGCACCCAGCGCGATGACCAGGGCGAGGCTGCCGCCCGCGAGGCTGACACCGGCGAGCAGCGCGGTGAGCAGCGGCAGGTAGACCGCCATCGCCAGGTCCTCCATGACGAGGACGCCGAGGATGACGGGGGTCTCGCGGTTCCCGAGCCGCCCGAGGTCGGTCATGACCTTCGCGATCACGCCGGACGACGAGATCCAGGTGACTCCGGCGAGCGCGACGGCGCCGGCAGGCCCCCAGCCGAGGATCAGGGCGGCGACGGCACCGGGCGTCGCGTTGAGCACGAAGTCGACGGCCCCGGACGGGTACTGCGTCTTGAGGCTGGTCACCAGCTCTGAGGCGCTGTACTCGAGACCCAGCAGCAGAAGAAGCAGGATCACGCCGATCTCGGCGCCGACCATGGTGAACTCTTCGCTGGCCTTCAGCGGGATGAGCCCTCCGTGGCCGAAAGCGAGCCCCGCGAGCAGGTAGAGCGGAATGGGCGAGAGCCCAATGCGCCCGGCGACCCGGCCGATGAGCCCGAGCCCGAGGATGACGGCACCCAGCTCCACCAGCAGCGCAGTCGTGTCATGCACGGTCAGCCCTCCGCAATGATCTCGGAGAGCGCGTCGACGCCCTCACGCGTACCGACGGCGACGAGCGTGTCCCCGATGGCGAGTCGAAAGTTCGGTTCCGGCGAGGGGTGCGCGCTGTGCGTACGGAGCACGGCCACGATGGACGCCCCGGTCCGCGTACGCGCCCGGGTATCGCCCAACAGCCTTCCGCCGTAAGGCGATCGGGAGCCGAGAGGAATGTGCTCGGTGACGAGGTCGATGCTGTCGGTCCGTACGGCGTCGATGGGCGCGGGATCGATGAGGTGGGCCAGCGCGGTGGCCTCGGCGGTCGTCAGAGGCACCGACAGCCGGCACGAATCGGGATCGTCCTGTTCGTAGAACCCGATGAACCGCCGACCGTCGTGGTGGACGACGACGGAGATGTGCTGCCCCGTCTCGGTGGTGAAGTCGTACTGAGCACCCACTCCGGGCAATGACGTGCGACGGGTCCCCATGACTGCCTCCCGAGACGTGCGTCGGTGTCTCGGCGCACATGGTGATCTCTTTATCCGGCCATTACCTTATCGGTCGGCCAGAAGCGATCCACCGGTCCCGGTGCTCCCGGAAGCCCGCCTCGTCACCACCCACGGCCCGGCTTCCCGCGTGGCCGGAACGGTTACGAACAAAGGCAACGGTCCCGGCAGGCGAGGCGGCGGCGAGGGTCAGTACTTCCCGTCGACCGGAATCCAGCCGGACCACGACTCGGGCTGGTAGAACTTCCCGGTGTCGCCGTCGTAGCGCAGGACCCGCAGGCGTACGTCCCCGGTCTCGCGGTAGTCCTTGTCGCAGGTCGCCCAGGTGTTCACGCCTAGTTTGTTGATGCAGACCTCGGCGGCGCGCCCGTAGTCGGTGTAGACGCCGACGGCCGCGGACATGCCGTCCTTCTGCGTGTCGCCCGCCCAGACGATGTCGCCGTTGTGCTGGAAACAGCCCGTGGCGCCATAGGCGGCGGTCGAGCCGAGGCAGGTGTTGGCCGGAGCGGCCTTGGCCGCCGCTGCCGCGGCGAAGGGGCCGTCCGTCGTAGGCTCCAGGGAGGGGGCGTCGGTCCCGGCTGCCGGAGCGATCCCTTCGACGGTCTTCAGGCCCGTCGGCATCTGTACTTCCTGCAGATCCTCCACCGCTTCGTCGGCCACCGCGGGCACCGCCGTGAGAGCCGAGAACGCAAGTGCTGACGCACCAGCGAGAACGCTCACCTTTATGCGCCAGTTTTCACGCATTTTTCACTACCCCCGCACCTGACTCCCGTTTAGAAGTCACCCGTTGTTGCATGTGAACAGGATGTGAGGCTAAGGGATCTCCGTGCGCGGGGGAAGTTGCCGAGGTTCTGAACACACGACAGGAGGGGCAGGCACACACCGGTGCCTGCCCCTCCTGCTCCTGCTGGGAGTGCTGCTGCATGGGACCTGCTGCATGGGACCTACTGCGCGTCGGGCGCAGCGGCGGCCGGCTCCCCGACACTGCTCTCGTCGAACGAGAGGTCAAGGGCACACTCCGCCGGAATCTCCTCGGCGGGGACCGCGCACTCCGAGGGGCCCACCGCACTGTGCCCGTCCAAGGTGGGCACGCCCGCCCGTTTCCCCGTCTCGACGCGACCCGCCATGCCTTCCACCGGCGCGGACTTCACCGGGGCAGCGGGACCGGCGGGGCGCTGGGGAGTCCCTGCGGCATCCGAGGAGGACGAGCAGGCCGCCGCACCCGTCATGGCGAATAAGACGAGGGCGGCAGAGGCCGCGACCGTACGAAAGCGCATGAGGATCCCCCTACGCGGACGCTGAAGCGTCCGAATGGTCAGTTGGCCTACGGTGCCACAGCACGCGGCACGGAAGGCGCGGAAACTGTGAAGAAGCGGAGCCGGTGGGCGCTTTGCCGATCAGGGCAAGCGGGATCTGGGATTGTCGCCGTCCGCTGTCGAGTCCGACTGGACTCAGCCGAGACCGCGATGGGCGGCCCACAACGCCCCGGCACGGCTGGCAGCATGAGAGACCAGGGCCGCCAGCTCGGGTCTGTCGGGGACGGGGAACGAGACGTATGCGCCCCGACCACCACCGACCGGTCTGCCATAGGCCTTCACGGCTAGGTGACCGTCCGGGAGAAGCCGGACGTTCAGTGTGGTCAGCGTGAACTCTTCACCGCGTCGGGTGTCCGTCCAGCGGAGCGCCTGCGGTACCACGACATTGATCGCCAGAGCGCTTACTTCCAGGTCGCTGCTCATGGACGGATGATCTCACGCGAGTCGCCGCAGGCGGCTGCCACCGGCTCACACAGCAGCTGGTCTTCTCCGGCTCGGTACGTGCTCCGGCCCGGTGGGCAGTTGGGGGGTGAACGGGTGCAGAGCGGCGTCGGCGTCCAGGAGGAGTCGGGGTTCTGTTCCGGGTGCGACAGCGCAAGGAGATCGGCCGTGCGTCAGGGCTGCTCGCTCCGCACCGGCCCCGGCGGCCAGCCGATGACCGCGTCCGCCTGGACGTTGCGCAGTGACGTTCCCTCGAAGCGGGCACCCGTGATGTCCGTGGGGCCCAGGCGGGGGATGCCTGTGTTGACGCTGCTCAGTCGAGCGCCCGTCAGGTCGGTGTCGCGTAGGTCGGCGTCACGGAGGTTGCAGCCGGCCAGGACTGCGCCGCGTAGTGAGGCTCCGCGTAGATCGGCGCCGGTGAAGTCGCAGAACTTGAACCAGCAGCCCTCCAGAGTCGCGTGACGCAGGTCAGCCCCTGCGAACGTGCAGCGGACGAAGCGCAGTTGGTTCGTGCTGATCGACGCCAGGTTCTGGTGGGTGAAGTCCTCGCCGCTTACGGCCGCGTAGCGGTGGAGCTCGGACAGGCGTTGGCGCGCGGTCAGTGGCGGGGTCATGGAGGCCAGCGTCTCAGCCGGGGTAGGGGGCGGCGTCGAGATTTCGTCACATTGGCCATTCGACAGGCGACCCCTGTCTGGGGTGACCAGGCGCCCCTGGACGGGGACTTGAGGCCGTCTCGGGTCGGTCCGGGGCGCGACGCCCGCTCACCTGCTGTACGGCGATCGTCCCATCACGCTCTGTGTGTGCGTGTTGCCTGCACATGGGGTGGCCCCCGGCGGTGTGACAGCACGCCTCGCCGCTGCTGCCGCAGCCGGGGGCGTGACCGACCAGTAGGCACCGGGGCTCAGTTGGCCGATTTCTGTCTCGTGGGGTGACAGGGAGGACGCGCCTGTGCCCGGCGACGTACATCTCGTCGCCGGGCACAGGCAGGGAGCTGATGCGCGTGTGCGTCAGTCCGTGATCTCGATCTGGTCCTTGCTCTTGTCCTTGTCCTGGGTGCTCTTCTCCGGTGTGGAGGAGGACGTGTCGGACTGCGAAGACGGGCCGCCCGTGCGGTCCTTGAGGTTCTGGAGCAGCGAGGCCATGTCCACGCCCGTCGTGGAGGTGAGCAGCTCCATGCCCTGGGCGACGTTGTCGGTGACCGTACGGGCCAGCTGGCTGGCGCCGTCCGTCGAGATGACCGTCAGCTTGTCGATCGCGCTCAGCGGCTCGGAAGCCTTCGCGACGACCTCCGGGAGGACCCCGACCAGCATCTGGAGGACGGCGGCGTCGCCGTACTGCGCGAACGCGTCGGCCTTCTTCTGCATGGCCTCAGCCTCGGCCGCACCCTTCGCGGCGATCGACGCGGCTTCCGCCTCACCCTCGATGCGCACCGCGTCGGCCAGTGCCGAACGGTGGAGCTTCTCACCCTGACCGGTCAGGCGCGAGCGCTCCGCGTCCGCCTCGGCCTCCTTGACCTGGGCGATGCGGCGGGCCTCCGCCTCCTGCTCGGCCTGGTAGCGGGCGGCGTCGGCGGGCTTACGGACCTTGGTGTCCAGCTCGCGGTCGGTCAGCGCGGCCTGGCGCTCGGCGACCTTCTCCTGCTCCTGGAGGACTTCCTGCTGGCGCGCCGCCTCGGCGAGCGGACCGGCGGCGTTGGCCTTGGCGGCCGCGGCTTCGGTCTCGGCCTTGATCTCGGCCTGCTTCAGGTAATAGGTCCGCTCGGCGATGGCGATCTCTTCGGCCGCCTTCAGCCGGGCCTGCTCCGAGGCGCGCTTGGCGATCGCCTCGGCGATGTCCGCCTCCTGCTTGGCGCGGGCGGCCTCCGGACGGCCGAGGTCCTCCAGGTAGGAGCCCTCGGTGGTGATGTCCTGGATCTGGAAGGCGTCCAGGATCAGGCCCTGGCCGGAGAGGCTGGTCTCGGCCTCCTCGGCGACCTGCCCGGCGAACGCGGCCCGGTCGCGGATGATGTCCTCGACCGACATGCGGCCGACGATCGCGCGGAGCGCTCCGGAGAGCACTTCCTGGGTGAAGCCGACGATGCCGTCCTGCTGCTGGAGGAAGCGCTGGGCGGCGGCGCGGATGGCTTCCTCGCCACCCCCGACCTTGACGATCGCGACGCCTTCGAGGTTCGACTTCACGCCGCGCAGGGTGACCGCGCCGCGGACGGCGATCGGGATGTGCCGGCTGGAGAGGTCCAGCGTGAACTTCTGCTGGACGAACGGCACGACGAAGACGCCGCCACCGACGACGACCTTCTGGCCGCTGTTGTCGACGCTGGTGAGGCCGGTGACCGGATCGGTCGACTTCTTGCCGCGGCGGCCGGTGATGATGAAGGCCTCGCTGGGCCCGGCGACCTTGTACCGCGTGATGACGACCAGGCCGAGCAGGACGAGGAGTACGACGATGCCGATGACGGCGAGAGCTACTGGACTCATGAAAGGTGTCCCCCCTGCCTCCCGGGTGGGGGACGGCAGATTGTTGTGGTGCCAGGTGCTGGTGGGGTGTCGGTGGGCGGGCGGGTGAGTAAGTGAATGGATGAGGTGGTGTTCACGGGAGAGGTGGTGGGAGCCGCACCGGTTCGCGTGGTCAGCGCTCTACCGGGCGGACGGCGACCGACGTGGTCGACAGCTCCGCCTCCACCCAGATCTCGGTGCCCCGGACGACCGGCGCGGGGGACTTGGCCGCGTACTTGACGGGCTGCCCCGCCAGTCGCAGCATCACCTCGCCGTAGCCGTCGGCCGGTATGGCCGTCACGACCGTTCCGGACGTGCCGACGAGGTCGCCGCCGCGTGGCGTGGAGGAGGTCTGGTCCGCCATCAGGGCCTTGCTGAACTTCCAGGTCAGCCAGCCCGCGACGACACCGGCCGCGACGCCGACGAGGGTGGCCACGAACGGTCCCGCACTCGTGGTGCCGAGCACGATCGCTCCGCCGAAACCGAGCATCGAGACGAAGCCGGCGATCACCGGGAGCGAGAGCAGGCCGTCGAAGAGCCCGTCGAGCACGCCGTCGAGCATCCCTTCGAGGACGCCGCCGAAGATGAGGGAAAGGGCCAGCAGGACGATTCCCGCAATGCCGAGACCGAGAAAGAAGGTCACGTGATCACTCCCTGTTTTTCGGCTTCCCCCGAGATATTTCCGTCGAACTGGCTGGATGATCCCATAGGTGGGCGGTTCGGGACACTGCCGGAACCCGGCAATCTTTACGGGCTTTTGATGCCGGACAACTGATCGGCAAGGGTGGAAAGTGACTGGAAGGTGGCACCCAGCAGTGCGACGTGCTTCCAGCGTAGGACGCCGTCCGGGCCGATGAGGAAGACCGCCCGCCGTACGCCGATGCCGGGGGCGGCGACCCCGTACGCCCGGGCGGTCTCCCGGCCCTCGTCCGCCAGCAGCGGCATGCGGAGGCCGTGGGTGCGGGCGAACGACTCGTGGCTGTCCACACCCTGTGGGCTGATCCCCCAGACCTCCGCTCCGAGCCCCTCGAAGGTCTCCATGCCCGAGGAGTACGAGCAGAGCTGCTTCGTGCAGACGCTGGTGTTGTCGCCGGGGTAGAAGGCCAGCACCAGGGCCCGGCCGCGGGCGGCGGAGAGTGCGTAGTCGCCGCGTTCGAAGGTGTCCCCGGGCACGGACAGGACACCGCCGGGGAGCGTGAAGTCGGGTGCCGGGCTGCCGAGGGGAGGTCCTGCCGCCATGAGGGCTCCTTCATATGGGTTCGTGGTACGTACATGGACGCGGCCGTGCCCGTACAGTGAACGGCACTTTCCGCCCGTTGACACGTTCGGCCCATCCGGAACGGGGCCCGCACCGAATACGGAGGGAGCGGGGGACCCGTCCCCGCACCCGGATCTGGAGGTACGCGTGGACCGACGACCGCCGTCCGCTGCGGTTCTCGTCCTGCACGGGGGCCACGAGAACGGGACGGAGCCGCCGCCCCCCGGCCTCCTGAACCTCCCCGGCGTCCGCATGCGCCCCTTCGTCCGCGCCCTGCGCCGGGCCACCCGCGCGCCCCAGGACGGTACGGAGATCCTCGTACGGCAGGTGCGCTACACCCACCGGGGGTGGAACGGCACCCGCGCGGACGCCCTCCGCGACGCCCTGGCCGCGCTGGATGCCCTCCGCGAGGAGGCCGGGGACGTGCCGGTGGTTCTCCTCGGCCACTCCATGGGAGCCCGGGCCGCCCTGCTCGCCGCCGGGCACCCCCTCGTACGCGGAGTCGTCGGCCTCGCCCCCTGGTGCCCGCCGGGCGACCCGGTGACCCAGCTCGCCGGGCGCGACATCGTCCTGGTGCACAGCAGCCGGGACCGGATCACCAGCCCCCAGGCCACCCAGTCCCTGACCACCCGGGCCCGCCGGGCCGGTGCCCGTACCTGCATGGTCACCGTCCGGGGCGGCGACCACGCGATGATCCGCCGCGCCCCGGCCTGGCACCGGCTCACCACCGGCCTGGTCACCGGGTTGCTGGGTACCGGAAGTCTGCCGGGGCCCGTCACCGCCGCCCTCGGTCTGCCGCCGACCGCCGAACCCACCGAGGGCACCCTCGATCTCGACCGGCTGCGCGCCGAACGGGGATCCGGACTCCTGCCGAGCTCCTGACGCGGCCGGCGTTGCTCCGGGGGTGGCGCTGGGGATGCGGCGCCGGAGGCCGCCGCCCACGATGGAGGTCCGGAGGCCGATCCACGGCGGAGGAGGACCCCTTGCAGGCCGAAGCGTGCGGCGACGGGATGCCGTCGTCCTTCGACCCCCCGACCGTGGCCGCGCTGCTCGACGGGAACCCCGCCGGAGTGGCCGTACTCGACACGAACCTCCGCTACACCTACGTCAACCCGGCGCTCGAACGGCTCAACGGCCTCCCCGCCGGGTCCCACCTGGGCCACACCTTCTCCGAAGTGCTGCCCGAACTCCGCGGCCAGGCCGCCGTCCTGCGTGGCGTCCTGCGCGACGGCGAACCCCGCGAGCAGACCATCAGCGGGCGGACCTGGGCCGCGTCCTCCGACGACCCCCGGTTCTGGCGCGCCACCTACCACCGGCTGGAGACGGGCGGGTCCGTGTGCGGGCTGATGGTGATCGTCGTAGAGATCAGCGACATCGCCCGCCAGCGGGCGGAGCTCGCGGAGGCCCGCGGCCATGTGGCCCTGCTCTCCACGGCCGCCGTCCGGATCGGCACCACGCTCGACATGGACACCACCTGCCGGGAGCTCGCCGACTTCGTCGTGCCCGCCTTCGCCGACGTGGCGACCGTCGACATCTTCCCGCCCGAGGTGGGCCACCCCGTACGCCGACCCGAGCCCGGTGCCCTGAGGCTGCGGCGGGCCGGGCTGCGCGGCCAGGGACCGCTCGACGAGCAGGTGCAGCGGTTCGGACACCCGGGGGAGTACGTCGACTTCGCGGCGGACTCCGCGGTGACCCGCTGCCTGGCCGAGAACGAGCCGGTCCTCGACGACTGGGAGGACCACCGCAGCGGCCGATCCGCCTCCACCTCGGAGTGGGTCACCGCCTCCCAGGCCTTCGGCCTGCGCGAGGCACTCGTCGTGCCGCTCACCGCCCGGGGCCGTCCGCTCGGCACGCTCAGCCTCGTCCGGGCCGAGGGCTCGCCCTCCTTCACCGACCAGGACGTGGTCGTCGCCCGGGAACTCGCCGGCCGGGCCGCCATCGACCTCGACCACGCCCGC
Source organism: Streptomyces sp. NPDC006261 (assembly GCF_040613515.1). NCBI lineage: Bacteria > Bacillati > Actinomycetota > Actinomycetes > Kitasatosporales > Streptomycetaceae > Streptomyces > Streptomyces sp. NPDC006261. The sequence goes on along the minus strand of NZ_JBEXSI010000043.1, from coordinate 31,828 downwards.
CGCTACGACCGCGAGCACAGCATCGCCCTGGAGCTCCAGGGCTCCCTGCTCTCCGAGCCCCGCGGTCCCCACCCGCACGTGGAGATCGCCACCCGGTACCTGCCGGCCGAGCGGGGCGTCCTGGTGGGCGGCGACTGGTTCGACGTCGTACCGCTCAGGGACGGCCGCCACCTCAAGGCGATGGGCGACGTGATGGGCCACGGTGTGGAGGCGGCCGTGGCGATGAGCCACTACCGCTCGCTGCTGCGGCTGCTGGCCGGCGACGACCTGCCGCCGCACCAGATCCTGGAGCAGCTGGACGAGATGGTCGAGCGGTCGGGGCTGGACCGGGCGGCGACCTGCCTGCTCGCCGTCGTGGACCGGTTCGGCGGGGTGTGCGAGGTGGCCAGCGCGGGCCATCTGCCCCCGGTGTTCATCGACCCGGGGGCGGCCGGGGCGCGCATCGTGCCGGTGGACTCCGGACCGCCGCTGGGCACCGGTTTCGGCGGCTACCGGACCACCGCCGTGCCGTGCGGTCCGGGGACGGTGCTGTTCATGTACACCGACGGCCTGGTGGAGCGCCGGGGCGAGGACATCGATGTGTCGGTGGGGCGGCTGGCCTCGCTGACCCTGCCGCGCACCGGGACGCTGGAGGACCTGCTGGACCGGGTGGTGGACCGGTTCGGTGCGGACGCGGAGGACGACATCGCGGTGCTGGCCTCCCGCATCCGGGAAAGGCCGCCGGTGCTGCGGAGGCCCGGCGGACCTTCGTAGGAGGACCCGCCCCTCCCGGCACCGTCGCGGTTCAGCGATCGGCCGTTACGCCGATGAGGTGATGCCTGTCGGGGTGATCGTCGAGCCTCACGCCGGTTCCGGGTTCTCCCGGCGCCGGCCGCGCAGCTGCCGCAGGATCAGGGCGGCCGAGGTGATCAGCGGCAGCATCCCCGCCACCGCGTCGGCGGTGTTCAGCTTGTCGTGCGAGCCCCTGGCCCGGCGCACCTGCTTGGACGCCCTGACGACGGCGAGCGCGCTGCTGCCCAGGCTCAGTGCGAGCCCCGCCTTGCTGCCGCGCAGGCCCTTGGCGGGCGCGGAGCGGTTCTTCTTGGCCATCGGAGGTACCTCCACGTGGTTCGGTGCGCGGTGTTCCGGACTCGCCCGTTCCACGTAACCGGGTCCGCCCCGCCCCCGCAAACGGACCCGCCTCCGCGACCGGCCGTTCACCATCCGGTCCAGAGCAGGTGGTTGATCAGCAACGCCGGGACCACCGACGCGACCAGCCAGTACCGTGCGGTCCGGGCGGGCAGCAGGGCGGCTGCGGGGAGCAGCCACAGCAGGAACGGCTGCCAGATGCGCTCGGTCTCCGCCTTGCTCATCCCGGAGAGGTCGGCGGCCAGCAGCGCGACCAGCGCCGCCAGGACGAGCAGCGCCAGCCGCTGGGCGGGGCCCGCGGTGCCGGTGCGGAGCGCCCGTACGGCCCCAGGGGCGTACGACGCGCTCCGGCGCACTCCGGCGACCGCCGCCAGGCCCGCCGCGAGGACGGCGCAGGCGAGGTTGGCCCAGATCCAGTACGCGTACGGGCGCACGCCCCCCGCGCCCTGGTAGTAGCGCTCCACCAGCAGGTGGTACGCGGTCCACCAGTTGAAGCCGGCCAGCGTGAAGGCGACCGGGACCACCAGCGCGCCCAGCAGGAACGGGACCACCGGGCGGGCCGTCCGGGCGAGCACCAGGACCGCGAGCAGGACGGCCGCCATCAGCCCCAGCCCGTAACTCAGGTAGCAGGTCCACCCGAACAGCAGGCCCCCGCCCACCGCCGCCGCGGCCGGGTAGCGGACCCGGCGCGTCGCCGCCAGCGCGAGCAGCGCCACCGACCAGGCGGCGACGGCGGTGAAGTACCCGTCGGCGGAGACGCCCGCCCAGACGGCCGCCGGGGCGAGGACGAGGAAGGGCGCCGCGCGCCGGGCCAGGTGCTCGTCGGCCAGGACACGCACGGTGATCAGGGCGGCCAGCACCGCCGAACTCCCCACGACGACGCACCAGACGGCGGCCCACGCGCCGCCGCCGAGCCCGATCCGGTCCAGCCAGACGAAGGTCAGGGTCGCGCCCGGCGGGTGACCGGCGACGTGGGCGGGCCAGTTGCCGGGCTCGCCGATCACGATGTGGTTCGTGAAGTCGCGAAGGGTGGCGGGGATGTCCTCGAAGCGGTCGATGACCCGCAGGTACTCGTGCTTGGTGGTGAGGCGCCGCTCGATACCCCGGTACCAGCCGTCGATCAGTGCCATCGAGAAGACCCAGGCCGTCGACCCGGCCCAGGCCGCCGCGAGGAGCCCACGCCACGGCAGCCGGGCGGCGAGCGGGGGGCCGTACACGATCACGAGCACGGCCATGGTCAACGCGGCGGGGGTGCCGGGGCCGAGGTGGGGGTCCCAGGAGGCCAGGAGGGGCGGCCACCGGACCTGGAGGGTGCCGGTGCGGTTCTGGACGGCGTGGCCGACGAGGATCGCGGCGGTGACGAGCAGGACTCCGGCGGCGGCGGCGATCAGGTCGCGTCGGTGGGCGGGGCGGCGGTCGGCGCTCCCGGGGTCGGTCAACCGCGGGTCCGGGGCGTCCGGGGGGCCCGGCCTCGTACCCTCGGCGGCCGTCGTACGGGGGGTGTGTTCGGTCTTCACGCTGGCACGCTATGCACGTCGGGGCGCGTTCCGGCGGTACGGCGGGGCCGCGTCACCGAACCGTCAGATCTGGCGAGCGTGCGGCGCGCATACGGGCCGGCCGCAGGACGGGAACGCGGGTTCGGTGCAGGCCGCCATCCGGGTCCAGCGGACACGACGTCAGAGTTTCGTCAGGAGTCGTAGCCGCCTTCACACGGCGTCATCGGCCTAGCGTCGGGGCCATGCCCGAACGCCGCCGGCTCCCCACCCGCCTCACCGACCGTCTCCCCGCCCGCCTCACCGACCTCCGTACGCCGGCCGATCCCGGCTTCTGGCGCAGCCCGGTGCGCGGGGCGCGCTTCACCGCCGTGCTCGGCGTCGTCCTGCTGGCCGGGCTCACCCTGCTGTTCGTCACCGGCCTGCTCTCGTACGCCGCGTACAACCCGGACCTGGACCCGGTCAACGACAAGACCCCGGGCAAGGGGTGGCTCGGCTTCTACCTGTTCGCCTGGCCGACCGGCCCGCACTGGCTCTACCGGCTGACCCAGGGGCTGCACGTCACGGTCGGCATCGTGCTCGTACCCGTGCTGCTGGCGAAGCTCTGGTCGGTGGTCCCTCGGCTGTTCGCGCTGCCACCCGCCCGGTCGGTGGGGCACGCGCTGGAGCGGCTCTCGCTGCTGCTCCTCGTGGGCGGGGCGCTGTTCGAGTTCCTCACCGGGCTGCTCAACATCCAGCTGGACTACCTCTTCCCGGGATCCTTCTACACCCTGCACTTCTACGGGGCGTGGGTCTTCCTCGCCGGGTTCGTCGCCCATGTGGCACTGAAGTTGCCGCAGGCCCTACGGGTGTTGCGGAGCGGTGGCATTCCGCGCGGCGGACCGGACACCCTCGCCGCCCCGGATCCGCTGCCCGCCACCCTCTCGCGGCGCGGTGCCTTCGCCCTTGTGGGGGCCGGGTCCCTGCTCCTGCTGGTCACCTCGGCCGGGCGCAGCTTCGACGGTCCGCTGCGCCGCGTCGCGCTGCTCACTCCGCGCGGCGGTACGGAACAGGGGCCGGGCCCGAACGCCTTCCAGGTCAACAAGACGGCCGCCGCCGTCCGGATCATCCCCGCCGACACGGGCGAGCGCTGGCGGCTGACGGTACGGGGGCCGGCCGGCGAACTCCGCTTCTCCCGGGCCGAGCTGCTGGCGATGGAGCAGCACAGCGCGGCGCTCCCGATCGCCTGCGTGGAGGGCTGGTCCACCTCGGACCAGCTCTGGCGCGGGGTGCGGCTGTCGGACCTGGCGGCGCTCGCCGGGTACCCCGACCGGCCCCCGGCGGTGTTCGTGGAGTCGTTGCAGCGCAGCGGCTCGTTCCGCAGGGCCGCGCTCCGCGACAACCAGGTCCGCGACGGGCGTTCGCTGCTGGCGCTGGAGGTCAACGGCGCCCCGCTGTCGCCCGACCACGGCTACCCGGCCAGGATCATCGTGCCCGCCGCGCCCGGGGTGCTGAACACCAAGTGGGTCGAGACCCTGACGTTCGGAGAGCTGTGATGTCCACGCCGACCGCGCCCCGCCGCCCGCGCCTCTCCGTACGCCTCTTCGTACGCCGGTGGTACGGCGAGGGTCCGCTGCACCTGCTCCTGCTCGCGGCCACCTTCTGCCTGGCCGGATACGCGGGCGTACGCCTCCTGGACGGCGACACCCTCGGCGTCCTGCTCTGGTTCGCCGGATCGGCGCTGCTGCACGATCTGGTGCTGCTCCCGGTGTACGCGGGGGCCGACCGGGCCCTGCGCGCGGCGCTGGGGCCGCGGCGGGGCCTGGTCAACTTCGTCCGCGTACCGGTGTTCCTCTCCGGGCTGCTCCTGCTGATCTGGTTCCCGCTGATCACGCGGCGGACCGAGCGGCGGTACGTGGCCGCCTCCGGCACCTCCCCGGACCTCTACCTGTCCAACTGGCTGCTCATCACCGGCGCGCTGTTCGCACTCTCCGCGCTCTGGCTGCTGGTCCGCTCGCTCCGCTCCCGTACGAACCGGGGGCGGGGGCGGCGCAGCGAGACGAAGGCCCTGCCCTCCGCGCTCCACTGATCGGCCGGACGCCAGCCGCACGCGCCGGCGTACCGCAGCAGCGCCGGCGTGCCGATCCGCGCCCAGGGGAACGGCCGGTCCGCCGGGCCGGGCGCCGCCTTCTCCGCCGGTGCGCGCAGGCCGTCGTCCAGGCGGACCTGGACGCGTTCGTCGATGTCGAGCGGTGAGGTCTCCGCGATGAGCAGCCCGCCGGTGGAGAGGAGGTCGGTCGCCCGGTCCAGCAGGGCGGCCGGGTCGCCACCGATGCCGATGTTGCCGTCGACGAGGAGCACGGTGCCCCAACGGCCCTCCCCCGGCAGCGGATCGAAGACGCTGCGGAGCAGGGCGGAGCCGCCGATGCGCCGGGTGCGGGCGACGGCCGCCTCGCTGACGTCGATACCGAGGGCCCGGTGGCCCAGCGCGATCAGCTCCGCGACCAGCCGCCCGGGACCGCAGCCGATGTCCAGCACCGGGCCCTCGCACCGGTGCAGGGCGGAGAGGTCGGCGGCGCCCGCGTCGGAGCACCAGCGCTCGACCTCCAGGGGCAGCAGCCAGCCGTCGCTGCGGCGGAGGAAGAGCGGGCCGCGGCCCTTGCGCAGGGCGTTGGCGTACGGGTCGGTGCCCCAGGGGGCCGTACGGGCTTCGGCGCCGCGGGGTTCGGTGGGTGCGGGGGCTGTGGGAGCTGTGGGGGCCGCGGCGGTGCTCGTGGGGGTTGCGGGTGACGTGGTGGACCGGGTGGCCGTGGTGGGCCGGGTGACCGCGCTGGGTCCGGTGGGCGCGGTGGGGCGGGTGGCCGTGGTGGGCCGGTCGGCCTCAAGGGCGTCGGCGGTCTCCCTGGTCTTCTGCGCGGCGGTCCCGGACGACGACGTCCCGGACGACGACGGCGGCAGCATCGTGCTCATCGCACCCCCGCCCCCGCCCCGGTCAGCCGGCCGAGCACCGCGGCGAAGCGTCCGCCGGGTGCGTCGGCCGCCACCCGGTGGGCGTCGGCCGCGGTGTCCACGTCGCGGAGGACCGGCAGGTCCCGTACCTGGAGGTCGGCCTCCACCAGCCGCCGCCGCTGCACCGCACCGGTCTCGGGGACGGACATGGGCACCCCCCGCAGCAGGGCGGGATCGGGTTGTGCGAGGCCCAGCGCCCAGAAGCCGCCGTCCTCGGCCGGGCCGAACCAGGCGTCGCAGCGCTCCCAGGCGTCCGGGGCGAGCGCGGGGGCGAGCAGGGCCGGAGTGATCTGCGGGGTGTCCATGCCGACCAGGAGGGCCGGCCCGGCGCACCTCCCGAAGGCCGCCGCGAGCCGCTCGTCCAGCCCGCCCGTGCTCTGCGGGACCACCTCGACGCCCGGCGGCACCCAGGGGCCCGGGCGCCCGTCGAGGACCAAGACGCGCCGCCGGGCGGGGAGGGCGAGCACGGTCCGCAGGGTGTCCGCGAGCGCGGCGGCGGCGAGCTCGGCTGCCTCGGCGGGCGAGAAGGGCGGACAGAGCCGGGTCTTGACCCGGCCGGGCACCGGTTCCTTCGCGATGACCAGTAGCTCCGTGGGCCCGTCGGGTCCGTACGCGGCGGGGCCGGTGGGTCCGTACGCGCTCATCGGGCGGCCCCCGTTCCGGCCGGGGCGGCCGGCGCCGGCGTCCGGTCCGCCGGCGGCTCGCGCAGCACGCCGCGCATGTCACGTACCGCGTGCCAGGTGCCGCGCCAGGTGCCGGTCACCTTCGACTTCCCCGTACGCGGCCGGTAGGGGACGTCGCTCTCGGCGACCCGCAGCCCGGCGTCCGAGGCCCGGACGACCATCTGGAGCGGGTAGCCGCTGCGCCGGTCGGTGAGGTCCAGGGCCAGCAGGTCGCTGCGGCGGGCCGCCCGCAGCGGGCCGAGGTCGTGCAGGCGCAGACCCGTACGGCGGCGGAGCATGCGGGCGAGCGCCAGGTTTCCCGCGCGCGCGTGCGGCGGCCAGGCCCCCCGGCCCTCGGGGCGGCGGCGGCCCAGCAGCAGATCGCACTCGCCGTCCGCGATCCGCCGGACGAAGCCGGCCAGCAACGCGGGGTCCAGCGAGCCGTCGCAGTCGCAGAAGCAGACGAAGTCGGCCTCGGCGGCGAGCAGTCCGGCATGGCAGGCCGCACCGAACCCGCGCCGCTCCTCCGTGACGACGTGCGCGCCGAGGGAGCGGGCGAGCTCGGCCGAACCGTCGGTCGACCCGTTGTCGACGACGATCGCGCGCCAGCCGACGGGAATCCGGTCGAGCACCCAGGGCAGGGCGGCCGCCTCGTCCAGGCAGGGCAGGACGATGTCGGCCGTGGGGAGGGCGGTGTGCGGGGCGATGGCATCGGGGAGGGTGGCAGAGGAATCGGTCACCCGCCTCACCCTACGGAGACAACTCCGGCATTCCGGTCTTCAGGTTCTTACGAAACATGGACGTCGGCCGGATGGCGGCGCACGACTCCCCGGCGCGCCGGAGCGCGGTGCGAAGGTGGAGGGCATGGAGAACACCCCGTCCGCCCCGCCGCACGCCCCCGCCCCCGACGCCGCTCGGGGCCGGGTCCTCGTCGTGGACGACGACCCGACCGTCGCCGAGGTCGTCGTCGGCTATCTGCACCGCGCCGGGTACGCCGTCGAGCGGGCCGGGGACGGGGCGGCCGCCCTGGAACGGTTCGCGGCGGCCCGGCCCGACCTCGTCGTCCTGGACCTGATGCTGCCCGCCATGGACGGGTTCGAGGTCTGCCGCCGGATGCGCGCGCACGGGCCGGTGCCGGTCATCATGCTCACCGCGCGCGGGGACGAGGAGGACCGCATCCTCGGCCTGGAGACCGGGGCCGACGACTACGTCACCAAGCCGTTCAGCCCGCGCGAACTGGTGCTCCGGGTCGAGTCCGTGCTGCGCCGCGCCGGGGCCGGGGCGCCTGCCGCCGAGGGGGCCCGGCCGTTGTCGGGCGCCGGGCTGCGCCTGGACCGGGCGGCCCGCAGCGCGTCCCGTGACGGCGTGGGACTCGCCCTGACGCTCAGGGAGTTCGATCTGCTCGCCTTCCTTCTCCGGCACCCGGGGCGGGCGTTCGGGCGGGAGGAGCTGATGCGGGAGGTGTGGGGCTGGGACTTCGGTGACCTCTCCACGGTGACCGTCCATATACGCAGGCTGCGCGGCAAGGTCGAACAGGACCCGGCGCGGCCCCGGTTGATCCGTACGGTGTGGGGGGTGGGGTACCGGCTGGACCTGCCAGGCGGAAGCGAGGCCCCGGAAGGCGAGGCAGACGCGGACCGTACGCAGGGCCCGGAAGACCTGGAGGGCGTGGTCCGTACGCACGACCCGGAAGAACCCGCCCGTACGGAAGCGGCGCCGGGCGCCTCCCCCATGCCGCCCGCCGGGAGCTGACCGCCGTGAGCGACCTCCTCCTCATCGCGCTGTTCGCCTTCCTCGGCGCGGCCGCCGCCGGCCTGCTCGGCGCGCTCGTCCTGCGCCTCCTGCGGCACCGCTCACTCGTCGTCTCCCTGAGCGTCGTCACCGGGGTGGCTGTCGTCGCGATGCTCGCCGGGACGCTGACCGTCTGCTGGGCGATGTTCCTGTCGTCCCACGACCTGTACGTCGTCACGACCGTCGTCGCCATGGCCGCCGTGGTCTCCCTGGCAACCGCCGTGCTCCTGGGTCGCTGGGTCGCGGCCCGCAGTCATGATCTGACCCTGGCCGCACGCTCGTTCGGCGAGGGCGGCACTTTCGCGGCGCCCGCCGGACAGCCCACTGCCGAACTGGCCGAGCTCACCCGTGAGCTGGCCGCCACCAGTGCCAAGCTGGACAGCTCACGGGAGCGCGAGCGGGCACTGGAGACCTCGCGGCGCGAGCTCGTCGCCTGGATCTCGCACGATCTGCGTACGCCGCTGGCGGGGCTGCGGGCGATGGCCGAGGCGCTGGAGGACGGCCTGGCCCCCGACTCCGGGCGCTACCTGCGGCAGATACGGACCGAGGTGGAGCGCATGAACGGGATGGTCGGGGACCTCTTCGAACTCTCCCGCATCCACGCCGGCTCCCTCACCCTCGCCCCGGCCCGGATCTCCCTCTACGACCTGGTCGACGACGCGCTGGCCGGTGCCGGTCCGCTGGCGCGTGAGCGCGGGGTGCGGCTGGTGGGCGACCGGATCGAGGAGGTGCCGTTGGAGGTGGACGGCAAGGAGATGAGCCGGGTGCTGGGCAACCTCCTGATCAACGCCATCCGCCGCACCCCGGCGGACGGCACGGTGGCGCTGTCCGCGCACCGCTCGGACGGCGGGGTCGTGCTGTCGGTGACCGACGGCTGCGGAGGCATCCCGGAGGAGGACCTGCCCCGCGTCTTCGACACCGGCTGGCGCGGCAGCCACGCCCGTACGCCCCCGGCCGGCGCGGGCCTCGGCCTGGCCATCGTGCGCGGCATCGTGGAGGCGCACGCCGGGCGCGCCGAGGTCCGCAACGTCCAGGGCGGCTGCTGCTTCTCGGTCACGCTCCCGGCGGCGTGAGGGCCGGCCGGCCGGTCCGGTCCGGCCCCCGGACCCACTGCGGCATGACAGCGTCACCGCCGGCCCGCTGACCGTCACGGGCGGCGTCACCTGCGCCGAGGTCACCGGTCCCGTGGCGTGCTCCGGCAACCTTCCGGCGCCGGACACCACGGGCCGGACCGACGAGGTCCACGGCCCGCGCACGGGGCAGTGCGCCAGGGTGTGAGCCCGCGCGCCACATTCCCGCACGCCGGGGTGTGAGCCCGCGCCACTTGCTGTTCACGGCGCCTCAGCCCCCACGGGCCGGGGCGCCCCCGCACCCTGCGAGCCACCCCCTCCGCGCAGCCCGGCCCTCGCGAACTGGGCCATCCCCTCCGCGAAGCCGACCCCCGGCCGCCACCCCAGCTCCTCGCGCAGCCGCCGCGAGTCCGCCGTGACATGGCGTACGTCGCCGAGGCGGTACTCCCCGGTCACCACCGGCGCCGGCCCGCCGTGCGCGGCGGCCAGCGCGGAGGCCATCTCGCCGATCGTGTGCGGCTCGCCGCTTCCGCAGTTGTACGCGGCGAAGGAGGCCGGACCGCGCTCCCGTACCGCCTCCAGAGCCACCGCGTTGGCCGCCGCGACATCGCGGACGTGGACGAAGTCCCGGCGCTGGCGCCCGTCCTCGTAGACCTGGGGCGCTTCGCCGCGTGCCAGGGCCGAGCGGAAGAACGAGGCGACCCCCGCGTACGGGGTGTCGCGCGGCATCCCCGGCCCGTACACGTTGTGGTAGCGCAGCGACACCGCCCGGCCCCCCGTCGCCCGCGCCCACGCGGACGCGAGGTGTTCCTGGGCGAGCTTGGTGGCGGCGTAGACGTTGCGCGGGTCGGGGGGCGCGTCCTCGGAGACCAGGCCCGGCGCCAGCTCCGTACCGCAGTCGGGGCAGTGGGGTTCGAAGCTCCCCGCCCGCAACCCGGCCTCCGGGCGGGGACCCGGCCGGACCGTGCCGTGGTGCGGGCAGTCGTAGCGGCCCTCGCCGTAGACCACCATCGACCCGGCCAGCACCAGGTCCCGCACCCCGGCGGCGGCCATCCCGGCCAGCAGCACCGCCGTACCGAGGTCGTTGCACCCCACGTACAGCGGCGCGTCCGCGAAGTCCTTGCCCAGGCCCACCATCGCCGCCTGGTGACAGACCGCGTCGACCCCGGCGAGCGCCCCCGCCACCGCCTCCCGGTCCCGGACATCCCCGACGACCAGCCGGGCCCCGGGGACCTCGGGGGCCTTGGCGCCGGGGTGGGCCGAGGGGAGCAGTGCGTCCAGCACCACGCTCTCGTGCCCGGCCGCGGCGAGTGCGGCGACGACATGTGACCCGATGAACCCGGCTCCGCCGGTGACCAGTACGCGCATGGCGGCCACGCTAGGGGCGGGGCGGCCGCCGGGCGGTGCGCGGCGCACCCGTGTCACGGGACCGTAAGGACTGCCGCGCGCCGGGGTGTACGAGGAGGCCGGGCGCGTGGCCGCGTGTACGGGAGGGGAACGCTCAGCCGAACGCGTACGCCACCGTCGTCGCCGCCCCCAGCGCCGCACCCGCCACGGTCTGCGCGACCGAGTGGTAGCCGAGGGCCACCCGCGACCAGCACATGGCCACCGTCAGCGCGTACGCGGCCAGCCACCACGGGGAGTGCACCACCGCGAGCAGCGCCACCACCGCTGAGGCCACCGCCGCGTCGACCGAGATCTTCCACACCGCGTTGACGGCCAGCAGGCCGATGGTCATCACCCAGAGCGCGAGCATCGCGACGAGGATGCCGCGCGGCGCGTTCCCGAGGATCATCACCACCGAACCGGTCCCGATGGAGCCGAGGATGACGAAGAAGATCGGGGCCCGCTTCGTACGGTCCACGACGTGGCGGTCGCCCCACGTGCCGCGCCCGCGCTCCCACTCGATGTACCCCGCCGGGATCAGCCCGGCGCAGAGCGCCCCCAGGAACCCCCAGAGCAGCCCGGTCCGGTCGCCCGCGGCGGCGAGCCCGACGCCGAGCATCCCGGCCAGCAGGGCGTTGCGGGGCTGGAGTACGTCGGTGACCGTGCGGGCGACGGAGGTGCGGGCGGTGTCTTCGGCGGTGGTGCCGCTGCTCATGAGGTCTGCTCCTCCGCGGCGGTGGCGGTGGCGGTGGCGGTGGCGGTCGCCGCCGCGAGCACCTCGCGGGCGCGCTCCACCGTGACCGTCCCGTACGCGGCGGCGACCCTCTCCAGCCGGGCCACCTCGCCGTCCTGGTCGGCGGCCTGCTGGGCCGCCACCGCGGCCGCGGGGCCCGCGGGCGCGCCGGACTCCTTGGCCAGCAGGGCGGCCCTGATCCAGTACGCGTCGCCGAGCGCCGCCGCCCGGCGGGTGCCGGCGGCGTCCCGGGCGGCGGCATCCTCCGCGGCGGCGACCAGCTCGTCGGGGACGTAATGGCGCAGCTTCTCCACCGCGTCGGCGATGTCGGCGGCCCAGCGGTCGATGCGCAGGTCGGCCGGGGCGTTGAACCGGGTGAGCTCCCGGGCCAGGGAGGCGGGCGGGTCGAAGGGCTGGTCGGGGAAGGACGCCATCAGCTCGTACCAGAGGGCGTGCAGCCGGATCTGGGCCCGCCACAGCCGCACCCGGCGTGCGCCGGAGCTGAGGGCGGGCACGGACGCGCCGAGGGCGAAGAAGGCGAAGAGGACCAGTTGCGCCGCCTCGGTCACCTGGTCGAAGCGGAGGGCGAACGCCTCGCTGGGCTCGTCCACCACGCTGACCCAGAGGAACAGGGTCCGGCTGACGGTGTAGCCGACACCGATGAACATCGCGAACGTCATCATCCCGAGCCCGATGCGCAGATGGCGCCGCTGCGCGTCGGCGGTGGCCAGGGCCCACTGGAAGGCGCAGACGGCGGAGGCGGCTCCGAGGTAGAGGTAGAAGACGCTCATGTAGAGGGTGGCGCCCCACTCGCCGGCATGGTCGGAGACGAAGCGGTCCGAGGGGACCGAGCGGTCGACCACGGTGAAGAAGAGGACGGTCAGCAGGATCAGCGTCGCCACCGAGGCCTTCGCCGCGACGTGCTGGACCAGCCGGGCGAACCGTACGTGGCGGGGGACGGAGCCCGCCTCGGGGTAGCTGCCGTAGATGGCGACGATGTAGCTGAGGATGGCCAGAATCGCCACCGTCGCGGTGTAGTGCTTGATGAGTACGGCGAGGTCGGTGACGGCACTGCTGTTCAGTCCGGTGCGCACCGCCTCGGTCTTCGTCCACAGGGCGATCGCGAATCCGGCGTAGCAGCCCCACAGGGCCCTCCGTCTGCGGTCCTCCTCATCTCCCCACAGGGCAGCGGGCATACGCCACAGGGCAACGGCTGTCATCAGGCCGGCTATCAGGTAACCGGCGAGATCGAGGGGGGTCACAGCGGTCTTCGTCCTCGGGTGTCGGAGGCGGGGCGCGGGGGAGGGGCCCGCGGTGGGGGTGGTGGCACGTGTCAGTCGTCGTTCCGCTGTCGTCCGACCCGTGCCGTCTCACACGTCGTCCGGCCGTCTCCGGGAGAACGGTCCGCGCCGGCGGTGGGCCACCGGGCGGGAGAGGGAGTCGGTCAGCCGCCCCACCATGTCATCGGTGGCCAGATTCCGCGCCATTCGGGGGATCAACGAGGCACCGAATTCGGCCATGCGTTCGTCGTGGGTGGCGTACTGCGCGCGGGCCTGCACGGTGGAGCCGCCGGAGGCGAAGGACGCGGCGGCCTCGGGGGAGATCATCCGGGCGATCAGCGAGGTGTCGAAGACCGGGAGCAGTGTGCGCAGTTGCCCGGCGTCGAGGGTCGTCCCGTGGTCGAACCACTCGTGGCACAGCTCGTGCAGGATGACGTGCTCGGTCTGGTACGCGGTCGGCCTGCGGCGGTAGAGGACGAGGCTGGTGGAGCCGGCCTTCAGGCGCAGCCCGCAGGCGGCGTTGACACGGGCGAGCCGGTCCGGCATCTCGTGCAGCCGGATGGTGCGGCCGCGCGCCGCCTCCATGTTGGCGACCAGACCGGTCAGCGAGAAGGGGGCCGGAATGGGGAGGTCGGCGAGCTGTGCCTCGCACTCTTTGCGCAGCTTCCGCAGGGACATGTCACCGACGCTACGTGTCGTGCGGGCGGTTCCGCGAGCTCTCCCCCGAGCCGTCCCCCGCTCTCTTCTGCCCCGGGCTGTCCCGCCCGGCGTCCTCCAGCAGGGAGAGCGCGAACCGCAGCAGCTCCGGCGGGAGCCCCTCGTCGTCCAGCCCCCGGCCCGCCACCCCGCTGATCTCCCCGGTCCGCCGCTTGGCCAGGAACTGGAGCCCGGCGACGACGTCGTCGACGACCTCGGACTCGTCCTTGAAGAAGCGCCAGTCGACGCCGAACCCCAGTCCCAGGGCCCTGAGGATCTCCTCCGAGGGCTGGGTGACCTTGCCGGCGAGGATGTTGGAGAAGTAGCTGTGCGAGAGGGATCCGCCGCGCTCCCGCACCAGCTCCGCGAAGACCCGGCCCGAGATCTTCTGGCCGGGGAAGGTCTTCCCGACCATGTACTCGACCTTTTCCCGCAGCGAGTTCAGCGGGGGCGGGCCGGTCGGCGCGGGCGGTTCGTTCCGTTCCGTACCGGGTTCGTCACCGTCGACCGTGGGCATCCGGGCCTCCATGCTCACCTCGGAGTCGGAATGAGCTTGCGCAAACACTCTACGTCACTGTTAACTCGAAAAAACACGAGCAGGGGACCACGAGGGGAGTCCCTTGCTCGTGAGGCTCGATGCCCCCGAACGTCTCCGGAACCGTCTCCGGACAGGGGTGTAGCCCTTCACGACGGGGGATGCGTGAAGGGCTACACCTGCATTATGGCCCCGTGGTCCGCCCGACGACAACTGACCAGTCGGTCAGTTCTACCGGCATCTCGGCCGTCGCTCCGCCGTCGGTGGCCGAAACCTGTTCCGGCTGCGATAGACATGTCCTTCCCAGGCGATTAGGGTTTCTTGGGCAGTCAGGTGAAACAGCGGTACGCGGCAGAGGGGCACCCCGCAGGCGTACGGCGCCCCGGGCCCTCGGTCATGCGTGACAGAAGAGGTGCAGATGCCCCCGGAGACCCCCTCGCACGCCATCGACCGGCTCGACGACGACGACTACCCCGCCTACACGATGGGGCGCGCCGCCGAGATGATCGGGGCGACGCCGGGGTTCCTGCGGGCGCTCGGCGAGGCTCGGCTCATCACACCGCTGCGCTCCGAGGGTGGCCACCGGCGCTACTCCCGCTACCAGTTGCGCATCGCCGCCCGCGCCCGCGAGCTGGTCGACGCCGGTACGCCCGTCGAGGCCGCCTGCCGCATCGTCATCCTGGAGGACCAGCTCGAAGAGGCGCTCCGCCTCAACGAGGAGCTGCGCGGCGGCACGGACCGCTGAGGGCGCCCGGGCCACCCCCGACCCCCACCCGCAACATATCTGCATTCGTCAGCACAGAATTTCACGCAATGCGCGATGAGGCTTTTCGTCCGCGATTTTGTTCCGCCATGCCGGGTGATATTCCGTTCAGCGTCTTCCGGCGCTGCCGTGCTACTGTTGATCTCAGTTGCAGTTGTGGTTCCCAAAGACTTCAAGTGCATCAGCCGATTCGATGTCGGTAGATGCGCTTTTGTATTTCCGGTGTTTTCCGGACGGGGTAATCATCGCGGCGACGTGGGGTCCGCACAGTGTGGGCCCGCGGGCACTGCCCCTCCCCTAAGGAGATATGACATGGCTACTGGCACCGTGAAGTGGTTCAACGCGGAAAAGGGCTTCGGCTTCATCGAGCAGGACGGCGGCGGCGCTGACGTCTTCGCCCACTACTCCAACATCGCCGCCTCCGGCTTCCGTGAGCTGCAGGAGGGCCAGAAGGTGAACTTCGACGTCACGCAGGGCCAGAAGGGCCCGCAGGCCGAGAACATCACCCCCGCCTGATCACTCAGGTAGTTCTGCGCAGCTGGGGCCCGCACCTTGGGGTGCGGGCCCCGGCTCGTTGCTGTTTCCGGGGCCCGCCGAGCGCGCCCCCTGACGAAGCCGCGTCCGGTGCACTGATTCCCGGCGGCCGGGCTTCGCTCCCCTTTGTCATTTCATCGGCTCGTTCTTGCGATTCTGGGTGCCGTTCACGGCCGCTTCCCGAAAAAGAATCCCTCGATACGTGCCCCATCGAGGAAAGGTTCTGCATGAACCGCGAACGCACCCCCCGCTCGAACGACCGGTTCGCCCGCACCCGCTCCGGCGGCCCCTCCGGCGCCCGCAGCGGCGGCGCCCCCCGCTACTCCGGTGGTGGCGAGCGCCGCGCAGCCGGGTTCGGCGGCGGCCCCAAGCGCTCCGGTGGCGCCCGCCGCAGCTCCGCGCTGAAGGGCGAGTTCGCCCTGCCGGTGACCATCACCCCGGCGCTGCCCGCCGCCGAGACCTTCGGCGAGCTGGAGATGCCCGCCACGCTCAAGGCGGCGCTCCTCACCGAGGGCATGACCGTGCCGTTCCCGATCCAGGCGGCCACCCTGCCGAACTCGCTGGCCGGCCGTGACGTCCTGGGCCGTGGCCGCACCGGCTCGGGCAAGACCCTCGCCTTCGGCCTGGCGCTGCTGGCCCGTACCGAGGGCCGCCGCGCCGACGCCAAGCGTCCGCTCGCCCTGGTCCTCGTCCCCACCCGGGAGCTGGCCCAGCAGGTCACCGACGCGCTCACCCCGTACGCCCGGTCGCTCAAGCTCCGCATCGCCACCGTCGTGGGCGGCATGTCCATCGGCCGCCAGGCCAGCGCGCTGCGCGGCGGCGCCGAAGTCGTCGTCGCCACCCCGGGCCGGCTGAAGGACCTCATCGAGCGCGGCGACTGCCGGCTGGACCGGGTCACCATCACCGTCCTCGACGAGGCCGACCAGATGGCCGACATGGGCTTCATGCCGCAGGTCACCGAGCTGCTCGACCAGGTGAACCCGGAGGGGCAGCGGATGCTCTTCTCGGCGACGCTCGACCGCAACGTCGACCTGCTCGTCAAGCGCTACCTCAACGACCCGGTCGTCCACTCCGTCGACCCGGCCGCCGGTGCCGTCACGACGATGGAGCACCACGTGCTCTACGTCCAGGGTGCCGACAAGTACGCCACCACCACGGAGATCGCCGCCCGCGACGGGCGCGTGATCATGTTCCTGGACACCAAGCACGCGGTGGACAAGCTCACCGACCACCTGCTGCACAGCGGGGTCCGGGCGGCCGCCCTGCACGGCGGAAAGTCCCAGCCGCAGCGCACCCGCACCCTGGAGCGGTTCAAGACCGGGCACGTCACGGTCCTCGTCGCCACGAACGTCGCGGCCCGCGGCATCCACGTGGACAACCTGGACCTCGTGGTCAACGTCGACCCGCCCAGCGACCACAAGGACTACCTGCACCGCGGCGGCCGTACCGCCCGGGCCGGGGAGTCCGGCAGCGTCGTCACGCTGGTGCTGCCGAACCAGCGCCGCGAGATGACCCGGCTGATGGTGGACGCCGGGATCACCCCGCAGATCGCCCAGGTCCGCTCCGGTGAGGCCGAGCTGAGCCGGATCACCGGCGCGCAGGCGCCCTCGGGTGTCCCGGTGATCATCACCGCCCCGCCCAAGGAGCGCTCCGGCCGCAGCGGTGGCGGCGCGTTCATGGGGCGTGGCACCAAGCGCGGCGGCGGGGCCCCGGCCCGTGGCCGCCGCCCGGGTGTGCCGACGCCGGAGGCGCGTGCGGCCGCCGCGCTGCGCCGGTCCAACCGCGCCGCGTAGCCCGCGCGGGGCGGCGGTGCTGCCGCCGCCCTCCCCGTACGGCTCCGCCGTGCGGCTCCCGAGCCACTCGACCCTGTTGAGGACCCATGCGCTGTGTCATCGCCCGCTTCCCCTTCGATCTGTTCAAGAACGAGGTCGAGGACTCGATGAAGGGCATCAAGCCCGAACCCGTCACCGGTGACGCGGTGGTCATCAGCCGCCGTGTCTACCCGGTCAAGCAGGTCGGCGAGGTGATCACCCGGCAGGACCGGCGTGACTTCTCCTCCGCCGAGGTCGTCCGGGCGCTCTCCAAGCTCGGCTTCACCTGCCGTACCGCCGAGGCGGCCGTCGCCCCGGCCGCCGCTGCCGCCCGCACTCCGCTGGAGACGGCGTCCGCGCTCCTGGGCACCCCGGCGGTCGCGGCTCCGGCCCCCGCCCCGGCTGCTCCGGGAGCCGCCCCCGCGCAGGGGCTCGGCACCCTCTGAGCGACCCGCACGGACATAGGCCCTCGGGACCGGACCGGCCACCTCATGGTGGCGGGTCCGGCCCCGAGGGCCTCTTCGTATGTTCAGGGCTGTTCCTTGGGCGGCCGCTGCCTGGCCCACTCCAGGCGGGGCTCCAGCAGCGGCCGCAGCAGGCTCCGTACGTACGGGGTGCACAGCAGGGTCACCACGACGGCCGCGCCGGCGGTGACGGCGACCGTGCCCGGCGTGGTGTCGAAGAACGGCTGCTCGTAGAAGCCGCCGTAGCGCAGGCTCCGGATGACGAAGCCGTGCAGCAGGTAGCCGTACAGCGTGCAGGTGCCGAGCGCCGTCATCCAGTTGCGCGCCTTGGGAACCCAGGCGAGGAAGCACGCGCCCAGCACGACCGCCGCCACGAACAGCAGGAGCGTCGCCGTCGGCCCGGTCCACTCGGCGGTGTCCATCTCCTGGGCGCTGTTCTTCCGGAAGAACCACGAGGTCGAGGTGCGGGGCACCAGCCAGTACGCGATCAGCAGCCCCAGCGCGAAGACCGGTACGGAGACGACGCGTACCCACGTGCGCCGCAGAGCCGCGAAGTGCTGCGGGCCCAGCCGCAGCCCCAGCACGTAGAACGGCAGGAACTGCAGGATGCGCTGGAGGGGCAGGGCCCCGTCGGCGGCGGGTGACACGGTCGCCACGGCGGCGACGGCGAGGGAGACCAGCACCGGGGCGCGGACCGCCTGCCAGACGGGGGTGGAGAGCCGCCAGAAGAACAGGGCGGGCAGGAACCACAGCAGCCAGTAGGGCTCCAGCAGGGAGAGCGGGAGGTCCGGGTCGCGGCTGAGGCGGTGGAAGGCCGTGTAGAGGAGCTCGAAGATCAGATACGGCACCAGCAGGCTGGTGACCAGCTTCCACACCCGGTCCGGCCGCAGCTCGAAGCCGCGGGAGAAGTACCCCGCGATCAGGATGAACACCGGCATGTGGAAGGTGTAGATCAGGGTGTACGCGGCTTCCACCAGCCGCCCGCTCGGCAGCGGCTCCCACGCGTGCCCGATCGCCACCAGCACGATCGCCAGGTACTTCGCGTTGTCGAAGAAGTGGTCCCGGCCGTCGGCGGGTGGTCTGCCGGTCGCCGGTGTTCCGGCGGTGGCGGTGGGGCGCGGCCGCACGGAGGTGAGGGGGGAAGGCATCCTGACACCCTAGGAGCGGCTCCCTCCGCCCGTCATGTCCTCGGTCACCCCTGCCGGGGAGCCCTCGAACTCCTGGGCACTTCCCTCCGCGTCCAGACGCGGAAGGATCCGGTCCAGCGGGCCAGGGATCCACCAGGCGGACCGGCCCAGCAGGGTCATGACCGCCGGTACCAGCAGCAGCCGTACGACGGTGGCGTCGATGAGCACGCTGGCGGCGAGCCCCAGACCCAGCATCTTCACCACGATGTTGTCGCTGATCACGAAAGCGGCGAAGACGCTGACCATGATCAGCGCCGCGCAGGTGATGACCCGGGCGGTCCTCTCCAGCGCGTGAGCCACGCTCGCCTTCGCGTCGCCGGTGCGCCGCCAGGCCTCGTGGATGCGGGAGAGCAGGAAGATCTCGTAGTCCATGCTCAGGCCGAAGACGATGGCGAACATCATCATCGGGACGTAGCTCTCGATCGGCACCTTCCCCGACACGCCCAGCGCCGGGCCGCCCCAGCCCCACTGGAATACGGCCACCACGACCCCGTACGAGGCGGCGATCGACAGGACGTTGAGCACGGCCGCCTTCACCGCGACGAGCAGGCCCCGGAAGACGGCCAGGATCACCACGAAGGCCAGGGCCACGACGACCGCGATGATCAGCGGCAGCCGGCTGGAGACGATGTCCAGGAAGTCGACCTGGGCGGCGGTCGTGCCGGTGACGTACGCGCTCGCGTCGGTGCCGGAGACGGCCTTCGGGAGGACGTCGTCGGTGAGCCGGTTCACCAGGGAGGTGGTCCGCTCGTCCTGCGGGGCGGCCACCGAGTAGGCGGTGCCGGTCAGCACGTCACCGTCCGACGTGGCGGTGAGCGGGGTGATCACGGCCGCGTCCCGGACGTTCGTGAGGGCCTTCTGTGCCTGGTCGGCGAGGGCGGAGCGGTCGGAGGAGGGCACCTTGCTCTGGTCGATGACGAGGGTCAGTGGGCCGTTGGAGCCGGGGCCGAAGGCGCTCGACATCAGGCCGAAGGCGCGCCGGTCGGTGAACGACTTCGGGTCGGCGCCGTCGCCGATGTGGCCGAGCTGGATGAAGAAGACGGGGAAGGACAGCACGGCCAGCAGCACCACCCCGCCGGCCAGGAACCACCAGGGCCGCCGCTCCACACGCTGCGCGTACCGGTGCCAGCCGCCGGGCTCCGTGCCGTCCTGCGCCGGTACGGTTTCGGCCACCGGTTTCCGTACGCGTACCCGGTCGACGCGGCGGCCGATGAGACCGAGGACCGCCGGTACGAGGGTGAGGGCACCGAGCACCGCCGTGACCACGGTGACCGCGGCGGCCAGGCCGAGCTTGCCGATGAACCCGATGCCGGAGACCCACAGCCCCGACAGGGCGATGATCACCGTGCAGCCGGAGAGCAGTACCGCGTGCCCGCTGGTGGCGGCGGCGTTCCCGGCGGCGGTCACCGGGTGCTGGCCGTCGATCAGGTTCTGCCGGTGCCGGGTGACCAGGAAGAGGGCGTAGTCGATGCCGACGCCGATGCCGATCATCGTGGCGAGCGTCGGGGAGACGGTCGCGAAGGTCGCGGCGGCGGCGAACAGGCCGAGCAGCGCGAGCCCGCACAGGGCGCAGACCAGGGCGGTGACCAGCGGCAGCACGGCGGCCAGCAGGCTGCCGAAGCCGATCAGCAGGACGATGATCGCCACCCCGAAGCCGATCGCCTCGCTGGTGCGGTCGCTGGGCTCGGGCCGGGGCAGTTCGCCCAGCGGTCCGCCGTACTCCACCTCCACCCCGGCCGAGCGCAGTGGCTGCACCGCCGCGTCCACCCCGTCGAGGTAGGACGCGCCCAGAGTGGAGGGCTGCACGCTGAAGCGGACGGTGATGTAGGCGGTCTTCTGGTCGGTGGAGAGCGGTCCGGTGTTCGGGTCGGGCGGCGGGGGCGGGGTGGAGCCGGACGACGGCAGTGGGTTCTGCGCGGAGAGCACGTCGGGCAGCTTCTGAAGGTCGGCGACTGCTGTGGCGACCTGGTCGGAGACCGAGGTGAGCGGCTTGCCGGCGTCGTGCAGCACCACTTGGGCGCTGTAGCCGCCGGCCTGCGGCGCGTGCGCCTTCAGGACGTCGAGGCCGTCCTGCGACTGGGTGCCGGGGAGCGAGAAGTCGTCGGAGTAGTCGCCGCCGTAGGCGTGCTGGAGGACCTGGAGCCCGGCGAGCGCGGCGACCCACAGCACGAGGACGGTGACGAAGTGCCGGGCGCACCACTCGCCGGTGCGGCGCAGCGCGCCCCGGTGGTGCGGGGCGGCCTCCCGGCCGGCGCGGACCTGTGAGGCCGGTGACGACGGCATGCGGCTCCCTGTCCTGTGGGCTCTGTACTGCGCTTTTCGCTGCCCTGTTTTCGCATTCAACGGCTCCCCTCGGCCCCCGGCACTCCGGCGCGGGGGAACGGGTGACGGGCGCGTGCCGCAGGGGTGGTGCGGGGGGTGGCCCCACCGGGAGTCCACCGGCCTTCCGGATGGGCGGAGGGCCCTGCGCCGACCAGGCTTGGGGCATGAAGAACTGGACCCGCAAGGGCTTACTCCTCACCGTCTCCGCCGCCGCGGCGGCCGGCACATTGGCCGCAGCCGGCGCGCCCGTGGCGCACAGCCGCCCCGCGGGCCCCGCCACGCCCCGGCTCAGCTGGGGTCCCTGTGCCCCGGTCCCGGGGACGGCCGTCCCCGCCGGGCAGCAGTGCGCGACGCTCCGCGTGCCCCTGGACCACCGCGCCCACGGCGGGTCCACCGTCGATGTGGCGGTCACGCGGCTGCCCACCGACCGGCCCGAGGCCCGGCGCGGCACCCTGCTGGTGCTCGCCGGAGGCCCCGGCGGCTCAGGGGTCCAGCGCCTCGCGCAGAAGGGCGAGGGGCTGCGGGTGGCGACCGAGGGGGCGTACGACCTGGTCAGCCTGGACCCGCGCGGGGTCGGCTCCTCCACCCGGGCCGGCTGCGGGATCCCCGGGGCGGACCGGCACCTGGTGACGCTGCGGTCCTGGCCCGCGGCGGACGGCTCGATCGCGGCGAACACCGACCGCGCCCGCCGCACCGCGGCCGCCTGCGCCCGCGACGGCGGCCCGGTGGTGCGGTCCTTCAGCACGCGGAACCAGGCCCGCGACATCGACCGGCTGCGTGCCGCGCTGGGCGAGCGGAAGCTGTCGGTCTGGGGCCACTCGTACGGCGGTTACGCCGCGGCCGTGTATGCGCAGGAGCACCCGGACCGCGTCGACCGGCTGGCCCTGGACAGCGTCGGCGACCCGGACCCGGCGCGGGTGGGGTACGGCTGGATGGCGAACGTCGGTCCGGCCGTCGCCCTGCGCTTCCCTGACTTCGCGGCCTGGGCGGCGGACCCCGCCCGGGAGGCCGAGGGGCTGCGGCTGGCCCGGCGCGCCGAGGACGTGAAGCCGCTGTTCCTCGCGTTGGCCCGGGAGTTGGACCGCGCCCCGAAGGAGCCGGACGTCTCCGGCGTCCCGTTGACGGGGAACGGGCTGCGGCAGGCGCTCCAGAACGCCCTGCAGAGCGACAAGGCGTTCGCGTCGCTGGCCCGGCTGATCCGGTCGGCGCAGGATCCGGAGGGCCGCCCGGTGCTGCCGCCGGAGCTCGCGGGGCCGCTGCCGGACGAGGACGCGACGCTGACCATGGCGGTGGTCTGCAACGACGTGCGTTGGCCGGGCCCGGACTCCGGGTACGCCGGCCGGGTCGCCGCCGACCGGGCGCGGTATCCGCTGACGGCCGGGATGCCCGCCAACATCACGCCCTGCGCCTTCTGGACCCACGGCAAGGAGCCGCGGCCCACCCGGATAACCGGCGGCGGCCCCGCGAACGTCCTGATGATCCAGAGTCTGCGCGACCCGGCCACCCCGTTGGCGGGGGCCCTGAAGATGCGGGCGGCGCTCGGGGAGCGGGCCAGGATGGTGACGGTCGGTCAGGGTGGGCACGGGATGTATCTGGGCAACGGCAACGCCTGCGGGGACCGGGTGGTCAGCGACTTCCTGGTGACCGGGAAGCGGCCCGCCCGAGATGCTCACTGCCCGAACTGACCAGGCGGTCGCGGCCGGGTGTCATAGCGGCTGATTCCGGGGCGTTCCTTGCTATACACGAGCGATGGAGCACCCCGGGACCCTTGTCCTGATCATGGCCCTGGCGGTTCTGGCCCCCCTGCTCGGCTATGCGACCGGGCGGTGGCTGTCGGTCCCCGTCGTCATCTTCGAGATCGTGCTCGGCATCCTGGTGGGGCCCGATGTGCTCGGTTGGGCCCACCACGACCAGGTCATCGACACCCTGTCCGACCTCGGGCTCTCGATGCTGATCTTCCTGGCGGGGTACGAGATCCGGTTCGCCGAGGTCCGTGGCTCCACTCTCCGCCGGGCCGGCGGGGCCTGGGTGGTCTCGTTCGCCGCCGGGCTCGGCATCGTGCTGCTGCTCAGTGGCGCGGATGTGGCGAAGAGCCTGGTGATCGGTACGGCGCTCACCAGCACGGCGCTGGGCGCGGTGCTGCCGATCCTGCGGGACTCGGGGCGGCTGGAGGGGAGGTTCGGCTCGGTGGTGATGGCGTTCGGGTCGGTCGGCGAGTTCGGGCCGATCGTGGCGATGGCCTTGCTGTTCAGCGGGCGGAGTCCGGGGGCGGCGAGCGCGGTGCTGGCGGTGTTCGCGGTCATCACGGTGGGCGCGGTGTTCTGGGCGATGCGGCCGAGGCCCCCGTGGTTCGCCCGGATCATCGCCATGACCCTGCACAGCAGCGGACAGTTCGCGATCCGCTTCGTGATGCTGCTGCTCGCCGGGATGCTGGGGCTGGCCCATGTCTTCGGCCTGGACACGCTGCTCGGCGCGTTCGCCGCCGGGATGCTGACCCGGTTGGTCCTCCAGGGGGCGGTGCCCGAGCGCAGCGGGGAGATCCTGGGGCGGATCGAGGCCATCGGCTTCGGCTTCCTGATCCCGTTCTTCTACGTCGTCACGGGCATCGACTTCGACCTCCGGGCGCTCCTGGACGGGGGCCGACCGCTGCTGCTTCTGCCGGTCTTCCTGCTGCTGTTCCTGCTGGTTCGGGGCGTACCGGCGTACCTCCTGGCCCCGCGCGACCTGAAGGGGCGCGCTCCCCGGTCCGGGCTCGCGCTGTTCGCGTCCACGTGTCTGCCGCTGGTGGTCGCTATCACCGCGATCGGGCTGGACGAGAAGGTGATCGGGGCGGGGGAGGCCGCCGCCCTGGTGGCCGCGGCGATGGTGTCGGTGCTGACGTTCCCGCTGCTGGCGTTCCGGCTGCTGGGGAAGGAGGAGGGCGGCGCGGGACGGGACGCGCCGAGCCGGGTGGCGGAGAGCGGGGAGGCGTGGTGAGGGCACGCCTGCCTACGGTGCGTCCTCCTCCGTGGGGACGCACAGTACGGGGATCCTGGACATGTGCAGCAGCTTGTGCGGGGTCGAGCCGAGCAGAGCCCCGCGCATCGGGCTCTCACCCCAGGTGCCGACCACGATGACCCGGGCGCCGTGCCGTTCGGCGGCCTCCAGGAGCGCCTGCGGGGGGCTCTCGTCCAGCACCTCCACCCGCGCCGGAACGCCTGCCTCCTCGGCAGCCGTCAGCGCGTGCTCCAGGCCGGTGCGGCCGGCCTGCCGGATGGCGTCGTAGTGGCTGCGGTACTCGGCCCCGTCGCGCAGGCCCGGGGCGGCGGCGCCGTAGACGAGGACCAGCTCCTCGCCGTACGCCGCCGCCACCTCGATCGCGATGCGCAGGGCGCGGGCGGCGCCGGGGGACTCGTCGTAACCGAGGACGACCGACATGTCAGCGCTCCTTCCCGTCGGTGGACTTCGCGGTCGTGGCGTGCACCAGTTCCGGATCGGCCACCCCGGGCCGCTCCTTCCAGAACACCGCGTCGCGCAGCCTCCACACCACCATGAGGATCACGCCGACGAGGGAGATCGCGATGCCGATGACGAGCGGTGGGCCGAGCCCGAACCAGGAGGTGCCGCTGTAGGAGTTGGCCGGGTCGGACATGTCGATGACCGACCGGACCAGCAGCCAGGTCAGCAGCCCGGCACCGACCACGGGCCCCAGGCCGATGAGGACGAGGTTGCGCACGCTCTCGGTGAGATGGCGCCGGTAGTAGACGGCGCAGGCCACCCCGGTGAGCGCGTAGTAGAAGGCGATCAGGAGGGAGAGGGCGGTGAGCGAGTCGAAGAGGGCGTTGGTGGAGATCTGGTTGAGCACCAGGTACCAGGCGATGGCGATGCCGGCGACCCACCAGGTACTGACGTCGGGGGTACGGAACCGGGGGCTGATGTGCCCGAAGTGCTGCGGCAGCGCCTGACGGCGGGCCATCGACAGGGCGGTCCGGCACGCCGGGATGATCGTGGTCTGGGTGGAGGCGATCGCGGAGGTGGCGACGGCCAGCAGCAGGATCCAGTCCCAGCCCCCCAGCACGTCCCCGGCGAGCTGCGCGAAGAGGAACTCCTCCTCGCCCGCGTTCTCCGCCAGGAACGCCGTCCCCGCGAAGGCGACGACCGCCACGGCGACCGACAGGTAGGTCACCAGGAGCACCACCGTGGACCAGAGGCCCGCCCTGCCCGGGGCGCTCGCCGAGTTCTCCGTCTCCTCGGTGAGGTTGACCGCGGACTCCCAGCCCCAGTAGATGAACACCCCGAGCAGCAGCCCGCCGGTCAGCGCGGCGCCACCGGCGCCGAACGGGTCCAGCCAGCTCAGGGACGGTTCGACGGAGTCGAAGCCGGTGGTGCCCGCGTACACCCGGTAGAGCGCCACCACGACGAAGACCAGGAGAAACGCGACCTGGAGCAGGATCAGCGCGTTCTGCACCTTGGCCGACAGCTCGGTGCCGATCACGCAGAGCCCGGTCATCACGATGATCAGCAGCACGGTGAGCAGCTGCCGTACGAAGTCGTTGGCCACCCAGCCGTCCAGCCCCACCGCCAGCAGGGTGAAGCTCACCGCCACGTCGGCCAGCGAACCGATGACCAGCACGCCGGTCATGGTGATCGCCCAGCCGCCGAGCCATCCGGCCCACGGGCCCATCGCCCGGGTCACCCAGGAGAACGTCGTACCGCAGTCCTGGTCGACCTTGTTGAGGTAGTAGAACGCCGAGGCGATCAGCAGCATCGGGACGAAGGAGGCGAACATGATGCCCGGGGCGTAGATCCCCACGAGGGCCACGATCGGGCCGATCACGGCAGCCAGCGAGTAGGCGGGGGAGGTCGCGTTGAGGCCGATGACGAGGGCGTCGACGAACCCGATGGCGTTCGGCTTCAGGCTGACCGCCGAGCCGTCCCTCCCGTTGCGCACACGGTCGTGAGCCATGGTTCCTCGATCCGGCCCGGCTCGCCGCAGGCCGCGGCGGATGATCCGGATCTCATCGTAGGAACACCCTCTCCCGTGCGCATTCCGGATGAGAAGCCCCCACGGGTCGGTGGTCACCCGGTTGGCCCGCCCCTCTGCGAAGCCGGAGGCCAGGGCGCAGGGTGGAGTCCATGTGGTCCCGCCGAATCGTCCTGGGCACCCTGCTGCTGCTCCTGGTCCTCCTGGTGTTCCAGGACGGCCCGGCGCCCCACCAGCGGGAGACGGCCGGCGGACCGAGGCCGCCGCGCGGACTGCCGCAGCCCGCCGTCGTCAGCCGCCAGGAGTGGCACGCGGACGAGAGCCTGGTCCGGGAGGGCCCGCACTACACGGGAGCGGCGAAGGCGGTCTTCGTCCACCACACCGGCAACCCCAACGACTACGACTGCGCGGAAGCGCCCGAGCTGATCCAGGCCGTCCAGGCCGACCACGTGGAGAAGGACGGCTGGGACGACATCGGCTACAACTTCCTCGTCGACCGCTGCGGCACCATCTACGAGGGCCGGGCGGGCGGCGTCGGACGGTCGGTGCTCGGCGCCCACACCAAGGGGTTCAACACCGACACGGTCGGCATCGCCGCGATCGGTACCTTCGGCGAGGGCACCGAGGTGCCGAAGCCGATGATGGACGCGCTGGTGGAGCTCGCCGCCTGGAAGCTGGCGCCCGGCGTCGACCCGCTGACCACGGTCGAGCTGGTCTCGACGAACGCCGAGAGCCGCTTCGACGAGGGCCAGGTGGCCCGGCTGCACGTCATCTCCGGCCACCGCGACAGCTACGAGACCCGCTGCCCGGGCGATG
Source organism: Streptomyces sp. NPDC006261 (assembly GCF_040613515.1). Taxonomy (NCBI): domain Bacteria; kingdom Bacillati; phylum Actinomycetota; class Actinomycetes; order Kitasatosporales; family Streptomycetaceae; genus Streptomyces; species Streptomyces sp. NPDC006261. Next base: position 5,206 of record NZ_JBEXSI010000043.1, on the reverse strand, counting down.
TGCTCTACGGGCTGCTGCCCGAGCTGCGGGAGCGCGTGGCCCGGCTGCGGGACTCCGCCCCGGGGCACGCGGCGAACTCGCGGCTGCGCCCGTACTTCTGAGGCTCTTCACGGCTACCGCGCTTCTGCGGCCCTTTACGGCTACCGCGTCACGAACTGCGTCAGTATCGCCTGCACCTCGTAGATGTCGACGCCCTTCGTGAACGTCTTCTGGAGCGGCGTGGAGCTGCCCGAGATCCAGATCTTCAGCTCGGCGTCCAGGTCGAACGTCCCGGCCGTCTCCACCGCGAAGTGCGTGATGCTGCGGTACGGCACGGAGTGGTACTCGACCTTCTTGCCGGTGATGCCCTGCTTGTCGACGAGGATCAGTCGGCGGTCCGTGAACAGGATCGTGTCGCGGATCAGCAGGAACGCGGCGTGCACCTGCTCCCCCTGGCCGAGGAGGCGTTCGTAGTCCTGCTGGGCGGTGGCCGGGTTGATCGTGTGCGCGTTGCCGAACAGTGCCATGGGTGCCCCGTCTCTCGGATCCGCCGTACACGAGTACGCGTACGGCAGTTGTCTGGTTCCCGCCAGAGGCGTGTGCCATGCGACGGTTCAGAGCGGGACCACCGTCACCTCGGTCGCCTTCACGCCCGTCCAGACCTCCGTGCCGTCCGCGATGCGCAGCTCGGCCGCCGCCTGCGGGGTGATCTCCGCGACCAGGTCCGGCGCCCGGTCGGAGGTGATCAGGAGCCGCAGCCGGCTGCCGCCCGAGGTGATCTCGCGGACCGTGCCGGGCCAGACGTTGCGGGGGGAGCCGGTGGGCTTCTCGCGGTGTACGGAGACGGCTTCGGGGGCGATGACAGCGAGGGCCTCCATGCCCGGGCGGAGGGGTTCGGCGACCACGAGGTGGCCGCCGCCCACGAGGTCCAGGCCGTCGGCGGTGGCGGTGCCGGGCCAGGCGTTGCGGCCGAGCATCCGGGCCACCCAGGGGGAGCGGGGGTGGCGGGTCACCTCGGCGGGCGGCTCGTCCTGGAGGACCCGGCCGTCGTCCAGGACGAGGACCCGGTCGGCCAGCGACACCGCCTCGACCGGGTCGTGCGTGACGATCAGGCAGACCCCGCCGAACTCCGCGAGGTGCCGGCGCAGGGTGTGCCGGACGTGGGCCCGGGTCGTCTGGTCGAGGGCGGCGAGCGGTTCGTCCAGCAGCAGGAGGCGCGGGCGGGCGGCCAGCGCACGGGCCAGCGCGACCCGTTGGGCCTGGCCGCCGGAGAGCTGGCCGGGCTTGCGGTGGGCCAGGTGGCCGACGCCCAGCCGGTCCAGCCAGGACTGCGCCTCGCGCCGGGCCTCGGCGCGGGGGACGCCATGGGTGCGGAGCCCGTACGCCGTGTTGGTGAGGGCGCTCAGGTGCGGGAAGAGCGCGCCGTCCTGGGGGACCCAGGCGACGCCCCGGCGGTGCGGCGGGAGAGCCGTCACATCGCTGTCACCCAGGCGTAGTCGGGCATGGGCGCGAGGGGTGAGGCCGAGGAGGGCGCGCAGGAGGGTGGTTTTGCCCGCGCCGTTGGGGCCGACGACCGCGATGGTGGTGCCGGGGGCCGCGTCCAGGGTGAGGCGGGTGAAGCCGGTGACGTCGGCGTGCAGGGGCCGGCGTTCCTGGGGGGCCTCGTCCAGGAGGACGGGGGGCGGTTCCGGGAGGACGTCCCCGGCCGTCGGCTCCTCCGGGCGCGGGGCGGACCGCTCGCGGTGGCCGCCGGGGGTGCCGGTCCAGCGGCCGCGCAGCGCGACGAGCACGATCATGGCGATGGCCAGGAGCAGCAGTGACACGGAGGTGGCGGCCTCCGGGGACTCCTGGAGCAGCAGATAGACCTGGAGCGGCAGGGTCTGCGTGGTGCCGGGGAGGTTACCGGCGAAGGTGATGGTGGCGCCGAACTCACCGAGGGCCCGCGCCCAGGCGAGGGCCGCCCCGGCGATCAGCCCGGGGGCGACCATGGGCAGGGTCACGGTGAGGAACACCCGTACCGGAGAGGCTCCGAGGGACGCGGCGGTCTCCTCGTACCGGGGGCGCAGTCCGCCGAGCGCGCCCTCCAGCGAGATGACCAGGAACGGCATGGCGACGAACGTCGCCGCGAGGACCGCCCCCGAGGTGTGGAAGGGGAGGGTGATGCCGAACGTGTCCTCCAGCCACGGTCCGAGCAGCCCGCGCCGGCCGAAGGCCAGGAGCAGCGCGACCCCGCCGACCGTGGGCGGCAGCACCATCGGCAGCAGCACCAGCGAGCGCACGAACGCCTTGCCCGGGAAGGGCACCCGGGCCAGCAGCCACGCCAGCGGCACTCCGAACAGCAGGGTGAGCCCGAGCGACCAGAGCGAGACCAGCAGGGAGAGCCGGAGCGCCTGAGTGGTGGGCCCGGCGGTGAGGTGCGTGGCGAGTTCCCCCCAGGAGGTACGGGCCAGGATGCCGACGAGCGGCAGCATGAGGAACGCCGTGGCCAGCAGTGCGGGCACCGTGAGCAGGAGCGGGGCGCGGGCCCCCGGCGTACGGCGGAGTGCCGGTCGTTTCATGGCTGACCTCGTCGGACTCGAAGTGCCGGACCCGGTCGGCCCGTTGTGGATGCGGTACGGGGCTGCCGGGGCCGGGGCGGGCGCGGTTACGGCTGCTGGAAGCCCGCATCCTGGAGGATCTTCTGCGCGGCGGGCGTGGAGAGCCAGGCGACGAACGCGGCGGCGGCCTCGCTGTGCTTCGACCCCTTCAGTGTGGCGGCCGGGTAGGAGGCGACGGCGTTCTCCGCGTCCGGGATGTCGATCGCGTCGACCTTGCCGGGCGCGGTCTCGGCGTCCGTCTTGTACACGAGCCCGGCGTCCGCCTCGCCCAGCTCGATCTTGCTGAGGACCGCGCGGACGTTGGGCTCCTGGGAGACCGGCTTCACCTCGATGTTCCGCGCGTCGAGGATCTGCTTGCTGTAGCGGCCCACCGGCACCTCGGGGGCGGCGAGGACGACCTTCAGCTCGGTGTCGGCGAGGTCCTTGAGGGTGCCGACCTTCTCCGGATTGCCCTCACCGACGGCGATGACGAGGCGGTTCTCGGCGATGACGGTCGGGGTGCCGGTCTCGCCGGAGAGGCCGTCCATCGTCCTGGTGTCGGCGGTGACCAGGGCATCGGCGGGGGCACCCTGCTTGACCTGGGCGGCCAGCTCCTGGGAGCCCGCGAAGGAGAACGTGACCTTCGTGCCCGGGTTCCCCTGCTCGTACGCCGCTCCCGCCTGCCTGAAGACATCGGTCAGCGAGGAGGCGGCCAGCACGGTCAGGTCCCCCTTCGGGGCGCCCGACGCGGAGTCGGACGGCTTGGCACTGAAGGCGCTGTCCTCACCCGAGTCGTCGCTGCCGCAGGCGGCGAGCGGGACGAGGAGGGCGGTCGTCAGGACGGCGGCCGCGGCGCGGCGGCGGGGGGTCAGGAGGGACATGGGGGCGGGACTCCTTGGCTGCGAGCCCGGTCGGCCGGGTGCCGCCCGCGGGCAGGGACGAATGGGCGCGGGCAGCACTCGGCGCCCGGCCGTAGTGGTTTCGGCCGGGCTCAGGTGCGGTCGATGTGCACGCTGGTCGACTTCACGCGGGCGGTCGCCTGCATCCCGACCTCGAGACCCAGCTCCTCGACCGCCTCCCGGGTCAGGAGCGAGACGAGCCGGTGCGGGCCCGCCTGGATCTCGACCTGGGCCGCGACATCGCCGAGCTTCACCGCGGTGACGATGCCCGGGAAGGCGTTGCGCGCCGAGGTGTAGGGGGTCTCCTCCTCGCCCGCGGCGCCCTGGCCGATCTCCGTCGAGAAGGCGGCCAGCGCGCGGCCGTCGATCAGCCGCCGGCCGTTCTCGTCGCGATGGGTCGCGACCCGGCCGGCGTCCGCCCAGCGTCGGGCGGTGTCGGGGCTGACCCCGAGGAGGCGTGCTGCCTGACCGATTGTGTAGGACTGCATGCGCGACACGCTAGACCCATCAGGCTCGCATTCACCACCTTCTGGACGATTGTCCTTCGCGGATGCGTGCTTCTGGGAGAATCGTACGGACCCCCGGGGTCCGGGTCCTCAGGCCGTCAGCCGCGTCGTCGGCATCTCGCCCTCGGTCTTCGTCACGTCGATCACGGAGAACGTGGCGCCCTGCGGGTCGGTGATGGCCGCGAAGCGGCCGAAGGGGCTGTCGACCGGACCGAACTGCAGCTGCGCGCCCCTCTCGGTCGCCTTCGCCACCGCCGCGTCGCAGTCCGGGACGGTGAAGTACACCATCGCGAAGGAGCCCATCTCGGGCGGGAAGTCGTCGCCCATCCCCATCCGGCCGAGCACCGACTCCCCCTGGACGTCGTACAACCCGAAGTCCAGCGACGGGTCTTCGAGGGCGCGGACCGTGTACGGGAACACGGCCGGGAAGAACGTGTCCGCCGCCTTCGGGTCCCGCGTGAAGACCTCGCTCCAGCAGTAGCCGCCGGGTGAGCCCATCTCCGTCTCGAACCCGTCGTGGGTGTCGGCCTGCCATACGCCGAAGACCGCGCCGCCGGGGTCGCGGGCCAGCAGCATCGTGCCGAACTCGCCGACCTGCATGGGGTCCATCAGCACCTCGCCGCCGTTGGCGCGGACCTTCTCGCCGGTGGCGGCGGCGTCCGGCGAGGCCAGGTACAGGCACCACGCGGAGGGGGCGTCCGCGCCCGGCATCGGCGGGACCACGGCGGCGGCCCGCTTGCCGTTCGCGTACGCCGTCGTGTAGTCGCCGAACTCCGGTGAACTCTCGCCGAACGTCCAGCCGAGCACATCACCGTAGAAGATCTTCGCACCCTCCAGGTCGGCGAACATGGCGTCCGCCCAACACGGGGTGCCTTCGGGTTGTACAGCCATGGCATTGACCCTCTTCCGATCCTGGCACTCCGCCCGGAGTCCTCTACGCGCCACGCTAGCCAGCCGTCCGCGGGTCCGCGCGCCGGGAGAACAGGGCCGCACTCCGCCCTGGTGCGTAATCCCTGTGCGCTAGTTGTATTGATCACGAGCGTTGTTAACGTCGACCGGGCTTGATCATGGGGAAGACCTCCGGTGTGGTGGAGGTGTCGAGTCTTCACCGCACGGAGGTCTTCGTGTCCCACCGTAATGCCCGGCTGACCTTCACGGCAGGCGAATCCTGGTCGATCGCGTCCTCGGCGGGCGGCCAGTAGCTCATGTGGCAGCCGAAATGGGCATATCGAGGCCTACCGCCCAC
>NZ_JBEXSI010000042.1:0-64446 GCF_040613515.1 Streptomyces sp. NPDC006261 | reverse complement strand
CCTGCACAACCTCACCCTCGCCGGATAGTCCAACGACCGCACAGCAACCGACCCTGCCCGGGCGGCTCATAGATCATTTGCGGGACAGCCCTTAGGAGAGGGCCTAGGGGTGCCCTGCCGATGCCCGATGTCATGGCTTGGTCACAACGGCAATCTGTCCGATCGCAGATTGCAGCCGTGACGCGAGAGTTGATAGACATGAATCCGAACACTCATGCGTTCGTTCGAGGTGCTGGGGGAAGACGATGAAGTTCGACATGGGGGCCTCGGTCCTTTCGACGCTGATCTCGCATTCGCAGGGCGCGAGTACGGACCTGGGGACGCTGATCCGCCAGCTCATCGCGGCGGCCGAGCCGCTGGAGGGCAAGTTCAACGGAGCGGGGAAGGTCGCCTTCGACGACTTCAAGAACCGCTCCGACGAGATCACCGCCGCACTCAACGCCTCGCTGTCCGGGATCCTGGGCGGCCAGTCCGGGATGGACGCGGCGTTCGGTTCGGGTGACCAGGAGCAGGGCGAGAACGCGAAGACGCAGATGGCATCGGCCAATTTCGACGCGGCGCGCTTCGGCGGCCGTTGAGTGCCTGCGCACAGGGTTCTCGGTTATTTCGGTATTTCGGTTCTCACCACGGGGAGTGATGGTTGATGGCTGGCAGCACGGACCGGCGTTCGTACGACACGGGCGCCTCGACAGAGGTCCAGGGCAACATCCAGCTGGTGATCGCCCAGCTGGAGCAGGTGATCACGGCGCGGGACACGCAGGTGAAGGCGGCGATGAACGACTTCGCGGCCGACGGCGTGGCGGATGAGTACCACGGCAAGGAACTGCGGTGGAACGCGACCTCGCAGGAGGTCAAGAACATCATCCAGCTGCTGCGTACGACGCTGGAGAAGAACGACGGCACCGCTTCGCAGACACTGGCGCGCGCGAAGGCCGCGGTCGACGGCATCGGCTGACCCAGGGGCCGGTGTGAGCCGGTGACGGGTGGTCCGGGGTCTGGCCAAGGGGCCAGGAAGTCAGGAAGTACGGGGGTGGGGCGCCGGTGGTGGCGTGGGATATCAGACCGCAGGGCGTGCAAGGTCAGTTGAAGATCGTCGGTACGCATGCCGGTGATCTGGAGAAGGCGCTCAGCGCGTTCATGACGGACCTCTCGGAGGCGGCGCAGGCGGCGGGGACGGCGGTGCCGGGCACCGCGGCGAGTACGCCGCTGCACGGCCCGGTGGCACCGGGACAGGCGCCGCTGTCGCAGGCGGCGATGGGACCGGTGGCGGCCGCTCTGGGGCAGTACGCGCAGGCGCGGCAAGCCCAGTTGAAGTCGATGGCGGAGCGGATCCAGGCGGCTGTGCTCGGGGCTGCGACAGCGACCAACGAGTACGTCGAGGGTGACCTCGACACGGCCAAGCAGGCGCAGGACGCGGCGAAGTCGGTCCGTCTGGACCTTCTCAAGGACATGGGGGCCGGCAAGTGAGCGACGACCAACCGGTCAACCTGGAGGGCATACCGGTCTTCACCGGGAATCTCGCGCTGCTCGACACCAAGGTGACGTCACTGACCAAGGACGGGGAGAAGATCTCCTCGGCCGCAGCCGACATCCACAGCAGCTTCGGTGGCCTGCAGGCCTTCTACAAGGCGCCGGAGGCCGACCAGCTGTTCGCGACGACGAAGCCGGTCGCCGACCGCGGGGCCTCGCTCAAGTCGGACCTGGCCACCATCACCAGCGCCCTGAGCACCTACTCGGACGACGCCCACCCCCTGGTGGAGAAGCTGAAGCGGCTCAAGCGGGACGCGGGCGCCTTCCTCGTCAAGGTGAACGCGGACGACAAGTGGCGGGAGGACGGCGACCTGGTCGAGGAGAACAACAACCGCCGCGCCGAGATCGCCGAGACCTGGGCCGCGTTCCAGGCGGTCGAACGCGCCTGCCACAACAAGATCATCTCCTTGGTGCCGGACGGCAAGCAGCTCAAGGTGGACGACGGCTCCGGCAGCAAGGGCATGTACGGCTACGACGCCGAGGCCCTGAAGCACGCCAAGGGCCTGCCGTGGGGCGACCCGGTGAAGGAGTCGACGCGCTGGTACCAGGTGTGGGAGCACGCGTGGGACTTCGGCAAGGGCGTCGTCGTCGACGGTGTCTGGGGCACGATCAAGGGCCTGGGCACCCTGGTCGGCACCGACGGCTGGGAGTCCATGAAGCAGGCCTGGACGGGCCTGGCCAAGCTGACCACGGGCGTCATCATCTCCACCACCCCGCTGGCAGCCGCGTTCTGGCTGACGCCCGAGGACAAGCTCCCCTCGTGGCTGCGGGACTCGCGCACCGCGATGAAGGAGACCGGCAAGGCGCTGCTGGCCTGGGACCAGTGGAGCGAGAACCCCGCACGCGCGGCGGGCGCGGTCACCTTCAACGTGGTGACCACCGTCTTCACCGGCGGCACCGGCGGCGCTGTCGCGGGCGGCGGCAAGGCGGCCCTCGCGGCGAAGGCCCTCTCCTTCGCCGGCAAGGCGGGCCGGGTCATCGACCCGATGACGTACCTCTTCAAGGGCGCGGGCGCGGGCCTGACGAAGATCAGCGATGTGATGGCCGGCCTCAAGGGCATGGGCAACATCGAGATCCCCACCCTTCCGCCAGGCTCGATCACGCTCCCGGACGGCGGGTTCAAGCTGGCCGACGGCACTCTGCACCTGCCTGAGGGCGCGGCGGTCCCGGACGGCGCGTTCGAAGTCCCGAAGGGCGCGGTCAAGCTTCCCGACGGCATGGACATCCCCGCCGGAGCGGTCGACCTCGGCGACGGCGTGGTCCGCCTCCCCGAAGGCATGACCCCGCCCGCGGGCTCCCTGCCGATCCCGGAGGGCACCCTCAAACTCCCGGAGGGCACCACCGCCCTTCCCGAAGGCACCGTCCGAGGCACCGACAAGGACGGCAACATCGTCCACCTCGACCGCGAGGGCAACATCCTCAAGGAGGACGGCACCCTCAAGCAACACCACTCCGCCGCCCCCGACGGCAACCCGGCCGACGGCGCCCCCGTCAGGACCGACGCGGACACCCCGCTGCCCCGCACCCCCGCCGAGGAATCGGTCCTGGTCGGCGCGGGCGCCCGCACCGGCGGCGGTGACAGCATCCGCCTGGGCTCGGACTTCGGCGACCCGGGACGGCTCGGCGACGACGCGGCCCGTACGAGCGACAAGGCGACGACTCCAGACAGGACCCCGGGCGGCACCGCGAACAACCTTCCGGGCGGCTCGGCCCCGGACAACCTGCCGACCAACAGCCTGGACAACGGCACCCCGGGCGGCACCCCGCGCGGCGGCCCGGGCGACCACCTTCCCGCGAACCATCTCGACGGAGGCGGCCCCACGGGCACAGGAAGCCGCGACATACCCGGCGGATCAGCCGCCGACAGCGGGATACCCAGTGGCAGCGCCGACAATGGCGGTGTTCCCGGCCCCCGGAACCCTGACAGTGCCGGCCTCGGCGGGGTCGACGATGCGGCCCGTGGCAGCGACGGTGCTCCTACGCCGCCGGGCGCGGCACACCAGCCCGTACCGCGCCCCACCTTCATGCTTGACGGCCCCAACCCGTACGGGAGGCCCGGTTCCCTGACCCTGGAGCAGATCGAGGAAATTCAGGTGTACAGGGCGAACGAAGAGCCGGGCTACTTCGACCGTTACTACCGAAGTGACGGGACTCGCAAGCGAGTCGAGGTCCATGACGCAAGTGGATACGCGCCGCCTCAACTCGCCCGCCTGTCGGAAGGCACCCCATGGATCCGCGCCAAGGACGCACCAGCTCCTCCCCCGCCCCACTTCCTGGATGAGAAATACGTCTCTGTGAGCGCGGACACCGTGAAGAGCCGGGAACGGCTGAGAATCCTTGATGTGGCGGCGCGTAAGCGCCACGCCTCCATCCTGTGGGACAATCTTGCGGAAAAACTGAAGACTGCCGCCGGGAAGGACAGACAAATTCACGGCGACCTCGAGTCGATGAAACTTCTGGACGAAACCACACAGGCCTACAAGGAATCACACACCCAGATGCGTGACGCCTCCGAGGAGTTCGGCGAGAAGGTGGCAGAACATCATTTTGTCGCCGAGCGTTATCCTGACTTCGAAAAGCAGCATCTACTCGGCCCCAAGAACGGGAACGATCAGTTCGACCAGGTTTGGCTGCACGACGACGGGCGCGTCGTCGTCATCGAGGCGAAGAGCAGCCCGACGACAGACATGGGCAGCCGCGCACTCCCCGGAGGAAAGCGAGTCTCCCAAGGTAGCAGGGAATACTTCCTTGATATTCTCCAGAAGATGGAAAGCCGTGGGGAGACAGACTTGGTGGACGCCCTGGAAAATGCCCTCGAAATGGGCAAACTGGACTACGTGGTCGTCAAGGGAGGAAAGAACTCGACAGAGTACACTGGCTATCTGTATCGGCGTTTCGACATTAGCAAGGGGACTCTTCCGTGAATGAGGTCATCACCCGACATGATCTATCGCCCGGGCCCGGTGCCGAGCAGTTCGCGGAACGGTTGAGTGAGCGCGTCGCCCGACGCATCGATAAACTCGAAGGCTCCGCGGAAATGATTGATTACGCGTTCAGCACTGCCAACTTGGCCATGCGGGCCCATTGTGTGGCCGACCCCCGGGCGGCAGCGGTGGAGACATGGGAGTCGACAGTCAATTCGATGCAACTGGGGTCGGCGATCTTCGCCCTGCTCGGTTCGTCCGGGGGAGCCGTCGAATGCCGGATCAACCGAAAGTTGCGGTCCATCCCGGCGAACGGACCGATGTCCTCTGCTGACGCCGGCACGTGGCTCTCCGCCTTCTGGCTGGCCGTCATCTGCCGTGACCAGGACCGAATGACGCAGCTCAGCGAAATCCCCCTGGAGCGGCTGCGCTCACCGGAAGGTTCCTACGACGAGTACATCTACCACTGGGTGGACACCCTCCAGAGCTGGTGGCTACGGCGCCCGGACCTCGCGGACAAACTCATCGCCACCATCGAAGCCTCCGACCCCACCGTGGCACGCATCGCACCACAAGACCTCCTCCAGGCCGTGCTCTACCCGCCGATCAACCTCTTCTACCACTACATCCGCAACGACCGCGACGGGTTCACCCCCGCCCTCGCGGACGCCCTGAAACTCCACAAGACGTACTGGACCTTGAACGAGGACCGCGCCAAGGACATCGACGGCAGCATCGCCCTGGGCCCCCTCGCCATCACCTGCCTCGCCTACGACGCCGAATTCCCCCTCGCCATCGAGTCCGACTACCTCCCCAAGCACCTGCTCCAGCGCACCTGGATCGGCGAATTCCCCACCTGATCGTCCGCAGACAGGTTCACCCGACTACCCCCGCCCCTCCGGCCGTTCGCTCAGGACTGCTCCGGAAGCAAGATCAGCTATCACGTCAGCACGGCTCACGGCTCCGGGCACCAAACCCGACAACTCCGGAGCCACGAAACCGGTGACCAACGCATACGGCAGGTAGTCGGTGTCGACCGCTGGCAGCCAGCCCTCACGGCGACAGGCAAGAGCAGCCAGGGCGAGCGGAAGAAGTGGCAGCAGCGAGCCGGGCTGCCCAACTCCCTGCGAGGTCTCCCGGTGCCGGAGCAGCAGCGTCGTCAAGGCCTCCTCGAAGCGTGCCCGGTCACCGGCGGCCAGGGCACGTACGGCAAGGAGCGCGGTGAAGTCTCCACGGACCGGCCGACTCTGCCCGGTTTCGTCAGCTGAGGCGTGGACACGAGCCAAAGCGGCATCAATTGCGGCGAGCTTCTGTTCGGTCGAGGGCGGGTAGTCCGCGTCGTCATCCCCCAGATCACCGAGAACGTACGCCATCAGACCGTTGATGAGCTCCGCGGTGGCACAGCCCGTCCGGTCGGCCTGCGGTGAATGTCGAGTAAAGCGCAAGGCTTCGCGGTGCCGTTCAGTACTTCCGGCGAGGACCATCAGGCAGAAGGCACCGAGCCATTCGTCCGCACCGATGCGCGCCGGCTCACCGGAGCCCCCGGCTTCGTAACTCATCCCGAAGTTCACGTAGTGCAGAAAAACACTGAAGGACTCATACGGGTGGTAGGCGGCGTACGACACGGCGCCCGCGGCGGCCTCGGCCGCGTTGTCCAGGACGAACTTCGCTTCCGGAGTTTCCAGTCCTGGATATTTCACCGACAACGCACCCAGGTACCTGAGGAATTCCTCGGACAGCTCCCACCATTCGCGGTTCGTCATCCGATCTGCCCTGGACATGGTCCGCACCCGCGCACCGATGTGGCGCGGAAAGTCCGCACGGGCCTCGGCTACCGCAGCCTCCCCAACCCTGTGGCGCTCCACTCGCACGATGCCGCTCCCATTTTCGTGTACCCGCATTCACATCACCTCGGACCATTCATCGTCCCACTTCTTGGTACAGGGGGGCCGTCTCCTCCCGTAGAGGGCCATGACCGTGGCGTCCTGCTCGGCCTCACGTCGTCCGGGGCGTTCGGACCGACAGCGATCGTCGCCAGGTTCGGCAGGATCTGGTCGTTCCCGCCAGCCCGCGCCGTGCCTGCACCGTTTCAGGCAGACAGGCACTCGATCGCCACACGGCAGGCACGAGGGACGCTGTCGCCGGAACGGCTGACCAGGACCTGGCCGACCACTCATCTCAGTCCGTACGACATCGGGCACAATAAAATCGACCGTGCACCGATCATCGAGATCCGGGGTGACCGCGTTGTCTCACGGCCGGCTGGGCGAGGACGTAGCAAGGAGGGACCGGCGGCCCGCTCCCTCGGCCTGAGCCCGGCCCACCAGCTCATCGATCAGCCGGTCGTCCACAGACTTCGGCGGCGCCGTCTCAGACGGCTCGACGGGCTCGGCCTCGGTCACGTTGTTGCTGGTCATCGATGCATCTTCCATGATCGGGAGTCACACCGAACGTTTTACAGTCCCGTATCTGATGCCCGAGGAAGATGCGACCGGACTCAGAGCCTTGGCACAGCAGGTTCACGACCGTCTGTAAGAAGCGGCCCACTCGCTCGCGTGGATGTCCTACCCGCACCCCGTGTCCACATTGCTGGAGAAGCAGAGCACCGGCTTCTCACCACTCCGTGCCACGCGACGCCGTAGGCGCGGTACCGTTCGACAACGGCAGCGATAGCGCCGATGGCATCGTTTCCGACGTCGCGCCCTGGATACCATCCGGCTTCGCTGAGCCACGCGTCCACTTCAGCGGCTGTTGAAAGCGTAGGCACGGTCATCCTCACCACCTTCCGGCTCTTATCGCATGCGGCCGAGCAGCCGAGGCCGCCGGCCCTCTGCTGAAGTGTGGCCGAGGAGAACCGCCTGCTCCCTCTTCAGCCGCGTGAACCGGTCCCGGGTGTACGCCATCAACTCCCCGGCGGGGAAGGGTATGACCGACAGGTGCTCCTCGTAGCGGCCCTGTGCCCACCGTGCAGCGGTGATCTCGTAACCGGAAACGTGGGCGCAGAGCTGGAGCAGGGCCGGTGGCATCTCCTGCTCGATGAGGAGATCCGCCTTGGTGACCACCACGTCGCGCATCGCCTGGATGTTGGGGATGAAGACCGTGCCGGCCCACGTGCGCCACTCGGCGAGCTCCTGCTCCGTGGGGGGTACGTCGTGGTCGAAAGGATCGCGGCCGTCGGGTCGGGCGTGCCTCGCGGAAAAGGTGTCGTAGGTCCTGCTGTTGGCCTCCATCAGCGCGAACAAGGGTCCATAGAAGTCGCTCAACTGAAGGTTGACGCGCGCCAGACGAGCTTGCCGCTGCGCCAGTCGCACACCGTTGAGGTACGTCGCCAGGTAGCCGACGAGTGCCAGAGCGACGGTCACGATCAGAGTCGTCATGGCAGACGATGCTAAGTGGAGCTCCACTCCCGGCGACGTCTCCTGGTCGAGGTGGAAGCCACCGCGGTCATCGAGTGGTTCGGTTTCCTCACCTGCGACGCCATGGTGAGGTGCCCGGTCAAGAGCCCTCCGCCGGTGTGATGAGATCTTCCCTGTTTCCTCCTCCCCTTCGCTAACGGGAAGAGGGACCGGCCGAGCACCATACGGAGCAAGAGAGACGGGGAACAGAAGCCATGCGGAAGACGGTTACGGGGATAGCTCTGGCAGCCGCGGCGGCGATGCTGCTCACAGGTTGCGGAAGCGGCGACGGGGCGAAGGGCGGCGGGAGCGCGGCCGACCGTGTGGGCGACAAGGCTCCTTCGTCGCAGGGCGCTTCACCGGAGGCGGACCCGGAGAAAGGGGCGCACGAGGTGACGCTGGAAGTCGGGGGCTCGGGCAAGGTCGCGGTCATGTACAACGCGGCCAGCAGCGGATTCGAGGAGCAGTCGCTCCCCTGGACGCTGACGGAGACCGTCGAACTCACCGCCGCCGAACAGCGCGTGGGATACCTCGTGACGGCCGTGCCGGGCACGATCACCGCTGCCGACGGCTCATTGCAGCAAGCTCCCTGCGTCATCAAGGTCGACGGCAAGAAGGTTGCGGACAACAACGCCGGGAAGGACCCCAAGGGTTGCAAGTTCACCATCAAGGGGTAGCCGGGGGCCACAACAGGAGTCAGAGCCGGAGCTGGAGCCGTGGCCGGAGAATACGTTCGCCCCACCGTCACCGGGCTCACTAACCTGCCGCCCATGACCTCGCTCGCGCGCCACCACCTGTCCCCCGCCGAAACCGGTCCGGCACTGCGTGCACTGGGCGAGTGGACGTCGGCCGCCGCCCCCGGCGGTGGCCTCCACCCCGGGGACGTGGGCTGGCTCCTGCGGTTCCACGACGCGGCAGTCCTCCTCTGGACGGACGGTGGAATGCCGGTGGCGGTCGGCTTCCTGGACGGCCCCGTGCTGCGCGTCACGCAGCGCCCGGCGCCGATCGCGGGGCGCTCGCGGCCGATGCCGAGGAGGTGCTCGTATCCGGCGACGACTGGTCCGACGGTCTGGCCATACCTGGGTGGGAGCCTGATCAGCAGGAGTCCTGGCTCGTCCTGTCGTGGGTCCCGCAGCCGGTTTCGAGCCGTGCCGAGCCGGTCGGTGTGGCCATGACGTCCGACCGGGTGCTGGTGCATCGGGCCGCCTTCGCGGGATCCACCTTCACGGTCGAGCGGCACCGCACGATGATGCGGTCACCGGCGGGCGGGCTGGCGGTGGAGACCCTTGTCCGCACGCCTGCCGGGGAGCCCGCAGCCGCCGCGACCGGATGGTTCGCCGGCGAGGGCAGGTGCGGGCTGCTCGAACCGGTCGGCACCCATCCGGACCATCGTGGGCACGGCTACGGGCGCGATGCCGTGCTGGGCGCTTGCGCGGCACTCGTCCACCGGGGCGCGAGTGCGGTCGCCGTCGCGACACCGGCCGCGAACGAGGCCGCGGTGGCGCTCTATCGATCGGCCGGGTTCACCGTCGTGAGCGAGAACCGGGACTGGGTTCGCCCTCGACGAGAGGGGTCCCTGCACAGCGGGTCACGGCACCTCAGAGTTCCGGGCCAGGAGGATCTCCGCAGGGTCATGGATGCTGCCGTCCGTGGCGTCGACGGCCGCCTCCAGGGAACCCGTCGACGTCGTGGCCACGAGCAGCCAGTCCACCCGCCATTCGCCGTCCCGGAACTGGGCCGAGAGTGTCGGGTCCGGCTTCTCCTCGATGGCGTCGGCCCTCTCCGGGAAGCTCTTCGCGAAGGTCTTCCACGCCTCGCCCTCCGTCACGCGCACGGGTGGGAGTTGGGGGTCGGCGACCTTGCGTTCGGTCAGCTCGCTCACACGTCCCTCCTCGTCGATGCGCACGTCGAACCGGTGAGGGAGCACGACCTCTCTTTCGTACCTGCGCCAGCTCACGAGCCACCCGGGCAGTCCGCCGTCGTCGGGGCGCGCGACCTTGACCTTCGCGTTCCTGGTCCCCCAGGGAGCGAACCGGTCCGCATACGCCCGGGCGATCAGCACCGCGTCCTTGTCGCCGACGGGGCGCTCCGCGGCCCCGGCACCGGCAGCGGCGCCAGGTACGGAGAACGCTTCGATCGGCTCGTCGGTGGCCGACATGACCTGGACGGTGAAGTCCCACTGGTCCGGCCAGCTCAGTTCGGCCATGCCGTTCCCGAAGTAGGCGGTCACGGTGGCCGCGTCGTCGAAACCGGTCGTCGTGACGGAGTAGTCGGTGACCCGGTACGCGCCCCCGAAGGCGCCCCGGAGCCGCTGGTCGATGGCGGCCTTCTGCGCTGATGTGGCCGGGGACGCCACCGTGTGGTTCATGACGACGAGATCGACGGAGGCATACAGAACGGTCCCCATCAGGGCCGTCGCGATCCCCGTGGCGATGAGTCCCTTCCTCGCCGTCCCACGCGGCAGAGGGGTGCACCGCAGGAACACGATGACCAGCGCGGCGAGCGCCGTACCGACAAGGCCGCCCGCCCCGTTGGCCACGACGTCGCTCGTGTCGCACGCCCTGCCGATCGGGGCCAGGGCCTGTGTCGTCTCGATCGCGGCCGGAAGGAGCAGACTCAAGTAGGCCACCACCCGGCCGCCGCGTGGCCAGCACACCCAGCAGGCCGAGCGGGACCAGCAGGCAGAAGTTCCACTGCCCCTGCGTATGCCGGAACGGCTCGAATATGTCCCGGTTCACCGTGCATATCGCGGAGCCGCCCCCGTCTCCCGTACTCCGCATCGTCAGCGCCAGTGTGGCTGCCGTACAGGCTCCCCACAGACCCGTCTTTGGCATTCATGAAGGCGAAGGCGAAGGGCTACAGAGAACATGGCTAAGCAGACCACCCCTACTACGTCGTCGCTCCACCGATGGCGCAAGTCGACCTACAGTGGCAGCGACTCGAACAGCTGCCTCGAAGTGCAGGACCACCACCCCACCGCAGTCCCCGTTCGCGACTCCAAGAACCCAAGCGGGCCCACGCTCCTCATCCCCGCCCCCGGATGGTCCGCCTTCGTCACCGCCGTTCGCGACGGGTCCCTGTAGGTTCCGGGGCTCGCCCCGGCCCCGCCCCGCGTCCTACCGCAGCCGGTCGGTCTCGTTCATCAGCTCGTCCAGCGCACCCCGCGCGAGCGGGACGAAGCGCATGCGGCACGTCCCGTGACCCGCCCGGACCCGCGCACGCGGGCGGGGCGGGACGCGCACCATGGCGTCCCGCCCCGCCCGTCCTCCGCCTGCCGTCGGATCAGACGCGACGGTGGCGGCCGTAGTACTCACCGGTCGTGCGGTGGAAGTCCGCGTCGCCTACGTGCTTGTCCTTGTCGAACTCCGGGGCGTCCTTGATCTGGTCCTTCGTGAGGTCGATGTAGACCTTCTGGTCCTCGGTGTCGATCCGGCTCACCGTGCCCGCCGGGAGCAGGACGTGCTTGCCGAAGATCCATACGCCGGTGTCCACCACCAGGTATGAGGACGTGACGTCGTCGGAGTGCTTGTCGACCTTGCCGATGCTGCCGTCGGTCGCCTCGACCTTGTAACCGATCAGGTCGGCGCCAACGGTGTGGCCGACGGTCGGCTGGTAGCCCCACAGGTTCTCAGACATGAATAGACTCCTTCGATCGCACCTGAATGAATTTGGTTCAGCGGCCCGCGCACCCTGTAAGAAGGTGGGCTTTCCGCCGTGCTCACTTCCTGAGCAACCGCTGACAGCCTCGTGCCCGGCACCTCCGGCACCATGTCTGCGAAATCGTGCGTTTTCCGATCCGTTTCGCGGGAATGCGATGCACCCACGCCGCCCCCCGCGCGGCCCATGAGCAACCATGGGTTTCGGAACGGCTGGGGCGTCAACGCTATGGAGGACTTGCCCGCACGCGCGGACAGGGCCGCAGCTCGACCGAGGGTGTTCCAGCATGGGCGTAGAGCGATCCGGCCCTGATCAGAGGCTGCGCGATGTGGCGCGGGCGATGCGAGGCGTCATCGAGCTGCTGGAGCTCTACTGGACGCGGGTTCCCGACGGGTTCTCGCCCGTCACCGTGTCCGCGCCGCAGCTTCGGGTCATGTACGTGATCGAACGCCGGGAGGGCATCAATCTGCGGCAGCTGGGTGCGGAGCTGGAGGCCGCACCGTCGTCGGTGAGTCGGCTGTGCGACCGGCTGGAGGCCATCGGCTTCGTACGGCGGTCTGCCAGCACGGCCAGCCGGCGCGAGGTCGAGCTGCGGCTGACCGCGCAGGGGCGGGCGCACGTCGACCGACTGCGGGCCCGGCGGGAGGAGCGGCTGGCGGCCGCTCTGGCGCGTACCTCACCGGCCTCGCGGGCCCGGCTGATGGAGGCCGTGGAGACCCTCCGCGCCGCGCTCACCGTCGTACGGGCGGAACCGCCGGACACCGGGACGGGACGGCCGCCCGGCGGCAGGGCGGGGCTGCCACCGGACACCGGCATGGGGCGGCCGCCGAGCTCCGGAACGAAGCGGCCACCGTATGACGGGTCGGAGCGGCGTACGGGGTGACCAGCGCGGTGGCGTGCGG
Source organism: Streptomyces sp. NPDC006261 (assembly GCF_040613515.1). NCBI lineage: Bacteria > Bacillati > Actinomycetota > Actinomycetes > Kitasatosporales > Streptomycetaceae > Streptomyces > Streptomyces sp. NPDC006261. Next base: position 52,038 of record NZ_JBEXSI010000042.1, on the reverse strand, counting down.
CGGGGCGGCGAGGCCCCTCACCACTCGCGGGCCGCGATCAGTTCCTCCCCGTCCGCGTCCTCGAAGCCGTACGCCTGCGCGATGAACGAGAACGCCTCGCCTATCTCGTCGCGCGCCACCGTCTCGATCTCGCTGCCCGCCGCCTCGAACTCCGCCTCCAGGGCGTTGAACTCCTCCGTCGCCCCCTCGGTCAGCCGGTACAGCGCCGCCAGGTCCGCCGGCCGCTCCGCCTCGATCCGCTCGCACAGGCGCAGCAGCACCGCCCGGCCCCGGTCCAGGACGGGGTCCGGGTAGTAGTCGTCCTCGTACAGCGGGAGCAGAAACGGGTGCTCCGCCACCTGCCGGTTCGTGATCGTCACGATGGCCCTCCCCTTGCCGGTGCGCTCTCATCGATCCTGCACCACGCCACTGACAACGCCCCCGGCACAGCCGCGCTCCCGCGTGCTCAGCATCACCCTGGACAGCTCCGTGACCGACCGGTAACTTCGAGGGGGAATGAGCAAGCGCTTAGCCATGCACGGTGAGCGAGTGCCCAGCCGACGAACAGCCGACGAACACTTCAGCCGATCAAGGAGGCACCCCGTGCGCCGTACGGTATTCAACGAGGACCACGAGGCGTTCCGGGAGACCATCCGCGCCTTCATCGCCGCCGAGGTCGTGCCGGTGTACGACGAGTGGTTCGCCGCGGGTCAGGTGCCGCGCGAGTTCTACCTGAAGCTGGGCGAGCTGGGCATCTTCGGCATCGAGGTCGACGAGGAGTACGGCGGCGCGGGCATCGACTCGCACAAGTACGAGGCCGTCATCTACGAGGAGACCGCCCGTGCGGGTGTCTCCTTCGGCGGCTCCGGCGTGCACACGCTGCTCGGCCTCCCGTACGTCAAGATGCTCGCCACCGACGAGCAGAAGAAGCGCTGGCTGCCGAAGTTCGCGACCGGCGAGGAGATGTGGGCGCTGGCGATGACCGAGCCGGGCACCGGCTCCGACGTCGCGGGCATGAAGACCACCGCCAAGCTCTCCGAGGACGGCACGCACTACGTCCTCAACGGCGCCAAGACCTTCATCACCGGTGGCGTCCACGCCGACCGCGTGATCGTCTGCGCCCGTACCGCCGCCCCGCGCGAGGACGACCGCCGCTTCGGCATCTCCCTCTTCGCCGTCGACACCAAGTCCGCGGGCTACTCGGTCGGCCGCAAGCTCGACAAGCTCGGCCTCAAGACCTCCGACACCGCCGAGCTGGCGTTCGTCGACGTCAAGGTTCCGGCCGAGGATCTCCTGGGCGAGGAGAACAAGGGCTTCGGCTACCTCGGCACCAACCTGGCCTCCGAGCGCTGGGGCATCGCGTTCGGTGCGTACGCGCAGGCCGCGGCCGCCGTCCGGTTCGCCAAGGAGTACGTGCAGGAGCGCACGGTCTTCGGCAAGACCGTCGCCTCCTTCCAGAACACCAAGTTCGAGCTGGCCGCCTGCCAGGCCGAGGTGGACGCGGCCCAGGCCGTCGCCGACCGCGCGCTGGAGGCCCTGGACGCCGGTGAGCTGACGGCGGCCGAGGCCGCCTCCGCCAAGCTGTTCTGCACCGAGGTCGCGCACCGCGTGATCGACCGCTGCCTCCAGCTGCACGGCGGGTACGGCTTCATGAACGAGTACCCGATCGCCCGCCTCTACGCCGACAACCGCGTCAACCGCATCTACGGCGGCACCAGCGAGGTCATGAAGTCGATCATCGCGAAGTCCATGGGTCTGTAGACGACGCGCGCCCTTCTGCAAGAGCTGTAAGGACTACGTTCTCTCCATGAGCGCAGCACTCGATTCCCTGCTCGATCTGCTCGACCTGGAGCAGATCGAGCGGGACATCTTCCGGGGCATGAGCCGCAGCGCGGTCGTGCCCCGGGTGTTCGGCGGGCAGGTCGCGGCCCAGGCGCTGGTCGCCGCGGGCCGGACCGTCCCCGCCGAGCGGGCCGCCCACTCCCTGCACGCGTACTTCCTGCGCGCCGGGGACCCGGGCGCGCCCATCGTCTACAGCGTCGACCGCATCCGCGACGGGAAGTCCTTCACCACCCGCCGGGTCGTCGCCGTGCAGCACGGGCAGCCGATCTTCCACCTCTCCGCCTCCTTCCAGAGCCACGAGGACGGGCTGGAGCACCAGGCCGACATGCCCGCCTCCTCCGATCCGGAGACGCTGCCCACGGCCGCCGAGATGCTGCCCCGGTACGCGGACCGCTTCAGCGACCCGGGGGTGGTGGACCGGCTGATCGAGGCGCGGGCCGCCGTCGACCTGCGGTATGTGGACGCGCCGCCGTTCGGCACGGTGGGCGAGGCTCGTGAGCCGCGCTCGCAGGTCTGGTTCCGGACCAACGGCAAGCTCGCGGACGACCCGCTCCTGCACGTCTGCATGGCCACGTACGTCTCCGACATGACGCTGCTGGACTCGGTGCTCCTGGCCCACGGGCGGGGCGGCTGGGCGGTCGGGGACGTGGTCGGGGCCAGCCTGGACCACGCGATGTGGTTCCACCGGCCGTTCCGGGCGGACGAGTGGCTGCTGTACGACCAGGAGTCGCCGTCGGCCTCCGGCGGGCGGGGCCTGGGCCAGGCCCGTATCTACACCGCCGACGGGCGCCTCGCGATCACCGTCATCCAGGAGGGTGTCGTCCGGGTTCCGCGTGGACCGGCGGCGGGATGAGCCCCGCCTGAGGTGCCATTTCGGACATACTCCCCACCATGAGTGACGCGAAAGCCAAGAGCGAAGCCGGCGGCGGAGAGTCCACCTTCACGGTGATCGTGGCGGCCCTCGCCAATCTCGGCATCGCCGTGGCGAAAGCCGTCGCCGGGCTGATCAGCGGGTCGAGCGCGATGCTCTCCGAGGCGGCCCACTCGGTCGCGGACACCGTCACCGAGGTCATGCTCCTCACCGCGCTCAAGCGGAGCGGGAAGCCGGCCGACGAGGACCATCCCCTCGGTTACGGCCCCGAACGGTACATCTGGGCCATGCTCGCCTCCATCGCCACCTTCGTCGGTGGTGCGGTCTTCTCGATCTACGACGGGGTGCACACCCTGATCGCGGGCGAGGAGCTGGGCAACCCCCTCGTCTCGTACGTCGTCCTCGGCGTCGCCTTCCTGCTGGAGAGCTACTCGCTGCGCACCGGCGTCAAACAGGTGCGGCGCGAGGCGTCGCGGCTGCGGGTGCCGGACACGTACTACCTCCGCCACACCCCCGACACCGCCGTGAAGGCCGTCGTCATGGAGGACTCGGCCGCCCTGATCGGGCTGCTGCTGGCGGCGGGCGGGCTGCTCGGCGGGCAGCTGACGGGGTCCGGGGCCTGGGACGGGATCGCCTCCTGCCTGATCGGCCTGCTGCTCGTGTACGTGGCCTGGGTGCTCGGCCGGTCCAACGCGCAGCTGCTCATCGGACGGCCGCTGCCCCCGGCGGTGCGGGCAGGGGTGCGCGAGGAGCTGACGTCGGTCCCGCACATCGTCGACGTACTGGACCTGACCACGCTCATCCAGGGGCCGTCCGAGTTCATGATCGCCGCGAAGGTCGACTTCCGGGACATGGCCACCGCCGAGGAGGTCGAGTGGGCCTGCGAGGAGGCGGAGGCGCAGCTGCGGGAGCGGTTTCCGTCGGTCCGGCGGGTGTATCTGGACCCGACGCCGGGGCGCGGGCAGCGGCTGCGGGAGCGGCAGCAGCCCGGCTCCTGACGCTCCTGAAGCCGTCACGCCCCGGACGCGCTCCTTCCGTGGCCTGCTGCGCGCGCGGCGGTCCTACACGGCGGGCTCCTGTGCGGCCTGGGGCTCGTCCTCCAGCAGACCCGCCGCGTGCAGCAGGTAGTCCGTCATCGGGTCGTAGAAGCGCGGGTCGGTGACGTGGTCGTCCAGGGGGACGGTGACCTGGAGGGTGCCCTCCGCCTCGCCGAGGAAGAGCGCCGGGTCGTTGCAGTCCGCGTAACCGATCGCGTCCAGCCCGCGCCGGCCGGCGCAGCCCGCCCAGCCGTGGTCCGCGACGACGAGGTCGGGCAGCGGGCGGCCCAGGTGTGCCATGGCGTCCAGGATGGCCGCCATCGGGGCCGGGGAGTGGGTGTGCCAGAGTGTGGCCCCGCGCTCCAGCACCGCGACATCGGCGAACTGGAAGACCATGCCCTCGTCCGCCATCAGCCCCGACGGGATGCGGACGATCTCGCAGCCCGCCCGGCGCAGCGCGTCCGCCGTCTGCCGGTGCACGTCCAGCAGGCCGCCGGGGTGGCCGGTGGCGAAGAGGACCCGCTCGCGGCCGTCCGCGGCCTTGCGCAGGCGGGCCGCCATCCGCTCCAGGGCGTCGACCGTCAGTTCGGGGTCGATGGTGTCCTGGCCGGTCCGGTGCGCGGGGTCGTCGTTCACTCCGCAGCGCTCGGCCATCACCGCGAGCACATCCTGCTCGTCGGTCCAGCGGTCGCCGAGCTCCAGGCCCAGCCAGTAGTGGCGGTCACCGTTGGCGAGCTTGCGGTAGTGGGAGAGGTTGTTGTCACGAGGGGTGGCGACGTCCCCCGCGATACGCGAACGGACGAGGTGGTCGACGAGGGCGGCGCGGCTGGGTATCGGCATGCACCCATTGTGCCGCCCGGGGTGCGGGGCGTGCCCGGTGTCCCGTACGCCGGACGGATCCTCCCTGGGCCCGTAAGTCTTCCGGGACTGTTCACCCCCGCGTGATCTGGCCCTTCCCCGGCTCGACGGGTGCGGTCGGTCGAATGGAAACACCCAGAGGTCTGGACCAATTGAGTCACGCCAATCCGCTGTCTCATTTCCGCCCGAGGCCGCGTTCTCACGTAAGTGGTCTATACCTTTGGCACTAGGGTGGGCCACCTGAAACGGGTACATACACAGCCGTGGGGGGCTTTATGACCGTGCATCACCTTCCGCAACCACCATCCGACGACGAGCTCTACTGGTACTTCGGGCCGCAGCGCCGCTGGGTCCTGGTGAGCAGTTCGCTCGCCTTCGTCTTCACCGCGGCCACCATGTTCGCCTTCGCGCTGCGGACCCCGGCCCTCTGGGCGTTCCTCGCGATCCTCGGGCTCAACGTCGTGGCACTGGGCCTCTCCTCGGTCAACAGCCTGCGCCAGCGCCGGTTGACCCGGCCGTCGCACGAGGTCCTCGTCCACGCCTGGCAGCCCGCCGAACTGCCCACCGTGGACCTGTACCTGCCGACCTGCGGCGAACCTCTCCCCGTCCTCGACAACGCCTACCGCGCCGTCGCCGCCGTGGACTGGCCCGGCGCGCTGACCGTCTGGGTCCTGGACGACGGCGACCGGCCCGAGGTCGCGGCGCTGGCCGCCCGTTACGGCTACACGTACGTCGTCCGGCCCGACCGGGGACACCTGAAGAAGGCGGGCAACCTCAACCACGCGCTCACGCTCAGCAGTTCGGCATTCATCGCGATCCTGGACGCGGACTTCGCGCCCCGCCCGGACTTCCTGCGCCACCTCGTGCCGTATCTCGCCGACCCCGCCGTCGGCATCGTGCAGAGCCCCCAGTGCTTCGACACCGACGGGTCGATGGAGTGGATCCAGCGCGCCGCCGGTGCGGCCCAGGAGTGGTTCTTCCGCTGGATCCAGCCCTCCCGGGACGCCAGCGACGCCGCGATCTGCTGCGGCTCCAACGCCGTCTACCGGCGCAGCGCGATCGACCTGGCGGGCGGCTTCGCGCGGCTCGACCACAGCGAGGACCTGTACACCGGGCTCGCCCTGCACGAGCAGGGGTTCCGCACCCAGTACGTCCCCGTCCTGGTCGCCAAGGGCACCTCGCCCGACGAGGTCACCTCCTTCGTCAACCAGCAGTACCGGTGGGCGATGGGCAACCTCCACCTCCTGGGAGCGCCCGTACTGAAGCGGATGCGCGCGCCCTGTCGGATGCGGCTCTGCTTCTACGAGGGCGTCGTCGGGTACCTGACGACGGCCGTGAACACCTTCGCCGCACCGCTGCCGCCGCTGGTGATGATGTTCTGGTACCCGGACCACATCCGGCCCTGGCACGTGCTGCCGCTGCTCGCCCCGCTCTGGCTCTGGCACGTGCTGCTGCCCCGGATCAGCCGCACCCGCTGGCGGGTGGAGGTGATCCGGGCCAACGTCCTCACCAGCGTGGCCGCCGCGACCGCGTTCTGGCACACCCTGCGGGGCCGCAGCGCCGCCTGGGTGCCGGCGGGGGTGCGCAGCAGGGGGAGCTCGGGCTCGATGGCCCGTCGGGTGGTGGGCGTCTCGCTGGTCTGGCTCGTCCTGTCCAACGGAGCGGCGGCGGCCGGGATCGCGCTGGCCGTCGCCCGTAACGGCTGGGAGCCCAACTGGGGTCTCCTCCTCTACCTGTTGGTGCAGCTCCAGATCAACGTGCCGCTGATACGCGATCTGCTGGCCGAGCTGCGACCGGCGGCGCGGGACGAGGAAGTCCCGACGTCGCGTCGGGCAGGGGCGGAAGCGTTCCTGGTGAGCCTCCGCTCCCCCGCCGCCATGCTGCCCCGCCGCTGGCCCGAGACCCTCGCCGCCTCCGCCGTCCTCCTGCTCACCGGTCTCCTCGCCTCGGGGTGGGTCAATCCGATGCTCCCCTGGTCGAGCTGAGCCGAGCCGAGCTGAAAGGCCTTTGCCGTCATGCCCTTCCTCCTCGCTCCCGGCCCCCGCCGCAAGCGTTCCGCACCAGCGTCCACGCCACCGCCCGCGCCGCCCGCCCGTCACTCCGGCGGCGAGTCCGGGCCCAGCCCGCACCGGTCCACGTTCCGGCCCGACATCGAAGGGCTGCGCGCGGTCGCCGTCCTCGCGGTCCTCGCCTTCCACGCCGAGATCCCGGGCCTGGCGGGCGGGTTCGTCGGGGTGGACGTCTTCTTCGTCATCTCCGGCTACCTGATCACCGGACTGCTGGCCCGCGAGGCCATCAGCACCGGCCGGATCCGGCTCGGCGACTTCTTCTCCCGGCGGGCGCGGCGGCTGCTGCCCTCGGCCGCCGTCGTGCTCGCGGCGGTCGCGGTGGCCGGCGCCTGGCTGACCGTACCGCTGCGCCGCACCGACCTGGAGTACGACGTCCTCGCGGCGGCCCTCTCCCTGGCCAACTGGCGGTTCGTCTCCCAGCGGACCGACTACCTCGCCGCCGGGCACGACCAAAGCCCGCTGCTGCACTTCTGGTCGCTCGCCGTCGAGGAGCAGTTCTACCTGTTCTGGGCCCCGCTCCTCGCGGTGGCCGTGCTCTGCGCCGCGCGCGCGGTCCGCCGGGGGCGCGCCGTGCGGTCCGTGGTGGCGCTCGTCACCGGGGCGCTGGTCCTCGGCTCGTTCGCGCTTTCCCTGCACTGGACGGAGCACTCGGTCTCGCTCGCGTACCTCGGAACGCCTTCGCGTGTCTGGCAGTTCGGCGTGGGCGCGCTGCTCGCGCTGCTGCCCTGGCACCTGCTGCGCGGGCCGCGTCCGCTGCGGCTGCTGTGCGGCCGGGGCGGGGCGGCGGCGATCGGCTGGTGCGTGGTGGCGTACGACGCCTCGACGCCGTACCCCGGATACGCGGCGCTCGTGCCGACCCTGGCCACCGCCGCCGTGATCCTCGCCGCGATCCCCGGGCGGGGCGAGCGCAACGTCCAGGGCGCGTACGGGGTCGGTCGGCTGCTGGCGGGGCGGGCACCCCGGGCGGTCGGGCGGCTCTCCTACAACCTCTACCTATGGCACTGGCCGGTGCTCGTCCTCGCGGAGGCCCGTCTCGGCGCGCTCGGCTGGCCCGCGAGGACGGCGCTCACGCTGGCGGCCGTCCTGCCCGCGCTCGCCACGATGCGCTGGGTCGAGCAGCCGCTGCGGCGCAGCCGTACGGTCTCCGAACTCCCCCGGCGCGGACTGGCGGTGGGCGTCTGTGCCATCGTGCTGCCGGTCGCGCTCGCCCTGGTGGTGGGCACGGCGACGCTGCACCTGATGGGTCCGGCCACCCCGGTCGACGTCAAGGGCCTGCCGCCGGGCGCCGCCTCCGGGCCCTCGCTGCTCGGGGCCTCCGCCGGGGACGGGCCGGTGGTGCCGAACCCGGCCCAGGCGCGGAAGGACTTCCCGCCGGACCGGGACTGCCAGGTCGCCCCGGAGGTGACCCGCAGCCCGGAGTGCCTGTTCGGCGCGGTGGACAGCCCGGACCGGATCGTACTGCTCGGTGACTCGCACGCGGGCCAGTGGTTCTCCCCGATGCTGGCGCTGGCCTCCCAACGCGGCTGGGCTCTCCAAGAGCTGGTCAAGCAGGGGTGTCCGCTACCGGAGTTGGCGGTGAACAGCCCGCAACTGGGCCGCGCCTACCGGGAGTGCGACACCTGGCGTGCGGATGCCCTGGACCGCCTCCGTACGCAGCCGAAGCCCCGGCTCATCGTGATCGCCTCACTCAACCGGTACACCGCCGACCCCGAACTTCTCGCCGCCGCCTGGGATAAGACCCTCAAGCCGCTGCGGGCGATCGGCGCCCCGATCGTGTACATCGAGGACACGCCCGTCCCCGGGACGGACGTCCCCGCGTGTGTCTCCGGTGTTCCGGACGATGCGGCCGCCTGCGCGTTCCAGCGGGCGGAGGCGGTTCCGGCCGATCCGCTGGCGCGGAGGATCGCCTCGGGGGCCGTGCCCGGCGTACGGTCCATCAGCGTGAACCCGGTCCTCTGCCCCGGCGACGGCCCGACCTGCCCGGCCGTACGGGACCGCGTCCTGCTCTACCGGGACGACGCCCACCTCACCAACGCGGCTGCCGTCGTGCTGACCCCGAGGTTGGAGCGGCTGCTGACGGAGGCGGGGGCGCTGCCCGCCGCCACGGCGCACGCCACGCCGGGGGCCGACGGCTGGACCGAGCTGCTGCGGGACGACTTCGAGGGCGCGGCGGGCAGCCGCCCCTCCCCCGCGAACTGGCAGTACGACCTCGGGACCTGCTACCCCGGCTGCCCGGCCCCGCAGTGGGGCACCGGCGAGATCGAGACCATGACCGACTCGACGGACAACGTCCGCCTGGACGGGAAGGGTGCGCTGGAGATCGTCCCCACCAGGAAGGGCGGCGCCTGGAGTTCCGGGCGGATCGAGACCGTACGTTCCGACTTCGCGCCGCCGCCCGGCGGAGTGCTGCGGATCGAGGCGTCGATCGCGCTGCCGGACGTGACCGGGCCGAAGGCGGCGGGCTACTGGCCCGCGTTCTGGACCCTGGGCGCCTCGCTGCGCGACGGGTACACGGGCTGGCCGGGCGTCGGGGAGCTGGACGTCATGGAGTCCGTCAACGGCCGGGACACCGTCTTCGGCTCGATGCACTGCGGGGTGCTGGACGGCGGGCCGTGCGAGGAGCCGGTGGGGCTGACATCGGGCCCGCAGGCGTGCGCGACCTGCCGTACGGAGTTCCACACGTACGCCGTGGAGGTGGACCGCGGTGTGGGCGAGGTGCGCTGGTATCTCGACGGCCGGGTGTACCACCGCGTGAGCGCCGGGCGGATGGACGCCGCGACCTGGGAGCGGGCGGTGGACCACGGGGTGTTCCTCATCCTGAACGTGGCGATCGGCGGCAGTCTGCCGGTCGCGGACGGCGCGACGGCGGGGCCGGACACCGAGCCGGGGCACCCTATGCGGGTCGATCGGGTCACGGTGAAGGCCAAGGGAGGCGCAGTCGGGGGCGGGGGCTCGGAGCCGGGTCCGGGTCCGGGTCCGGTCAGCGGCTCGGGCCCGGCCAGGGGCTCGGGCTGAGGCCTTCGACGGTGAGGGCGAAGAGGCGGTCGGCCTGGACCGCCGGCTCGGCGTGGTGCTCGGTGGCCAGGGGGGCCGCGGCTGCCAGCGCGGCGCCGCAGGAATGACCGGACGGCGGCCCGAGGAGCGAACAGCTTCGGGCCGGGGCCGAAAGGCGTACGGCACACCGGCCACGCGCGGGTCCCTCCCCCGTTGCCCGGGGACCCGCGCGAGCCGTCGTGCGGGCCGAACGGTCGTACGACGCGGTCGGCCGGGGCCCGGAGCCGCACCGTGGTGCGGCCGTGTCCGGGCTCCGGAAGTATCACCTTTCGTTCGGGGAGGATGCGAACGCTTTTCCGAGTTGATCCCCGCTGAGGAGCCGCCTGTTCAAGCGCGGGGGGAGGCCGGGGCCCACAACGTGACCGCGCGCGACAGCCCGTCGACCGGACCGTACCGGCAACGGCTCATCAGCCGGGCGGAGGCGTCGAGTTGGACCCCGTAGAAGAGAAGCGCGTTCGACGCCCGTGCTCATTGCGGGAGTTGCCAGTGGTGCGGAGTGCTCGCCTTTGCGCTCTGCTCCACTTCGTTGCGGTCTCATCGCTTTGTGCGGTCGCCCCTTGATGGGGCGACCGCACCTTCCGTTGCTCGGCGTCTCAGCGCATATCAGGTGGTGGCGTGCCAGTACACCGCCAGGCGCGCCTGTCCCACAGGGGAGATGCGCTTGTGCCACTTGGTCCACTTCGTGGAGTACTTGATCCTGCCGTTGTGACTTCCGGTGCTGGTGGTGATGAGTTCACCGTGGTTGATTCCGGCGTTGTACTGGACTTCGTGGTCCGCGGTGCCGGCGATGCCCGAGGACTCGGTGACGGTTCCGTCGTCGAACGAGGAGACGGTGGTCCAGTCGGTGCTCATGTTGCCGTTCTTCGTGGTACTCGGCATCTTGCTCGGGAGACCCTTGAGGAAGCTGCTGCCCGGCTTCATGTCCTTGCACTGCCGGGCGCTTCCGCAGAGCGTCACCCTGCTCTTGGTGATCCCGGCGTGCGGCGTGCGGCGTGACGACGTCCTCGATGTAGAGCTTCTTCGGGAACCCCGCGGCGCGCTTATGGGTGTAGTGCAGAGCGGCGCGGACGACGAGGCCGCCCATCGAGTGGGCTACGACGTCGACCTTCTTGTTCTTCTCCGTGTAGTTCTTGGAAACATAGTTCGCGAACTTCTTGGCCACCTCCTTGATGGACGTTTCACGACTGCCGCCGGCGTTGTACGAGCAGTTCTTGTTCTTCGAGTAGTAGCCGAAGGTGAGCAGGTTCCCCTTCCACCCATTGTCCGCGAAGTGCTTGCGCGCGCTGCTGAAGACCTTGGCGCAGTCATGCTTGCCGACCGGGGAGTGCCCGTGAACGAAGATGACCCGATTACCGTTTCCGTTCGACCGTGACGGCTTGGTCGCCGCTCCGGCCGGTGCGATGGTGAGCATGGTGAGGACAGCCGCCAGCGCCGTGGCGAGAAGCAGCGTGAACCGCCTCTGCATTCCCTGCATGAAAGTTCCCCGTTTCCCCGTCTTGAGTGTGGTTCTCGACGGGGACATCAGCCCGGCCATGCCGGGGGGTGTGCCGGTCGTTCGCCCCACATCCGCCTCCGCTCGTTCGCCGGTCAACTAACCTCGGACTCATGCGGCTTCGGGGGCACGAGGGAAACAGCGAGCGCCTGGTGAACCGGACCGTCGAACGGTACGGGGTGTGGCTCAGATCCACCGTGGTCTGCCTGTGCGGTGCGCTGGGCCTCGTCTGGGCGGACGCGGCGGATGTGTCTTGGACCCTGTCGCTGCTGGCGCCGGCTGTCCTCGCCTGCGGTGTGCGTCTCTGGTCGCTGCGCCGTCCGCTCCCCTTCGCTCTGCTCTGGACGCTGGACGCGGCAGTGGTGCTGCTGATGGGGCTGTCTCAGCCGGTCCTCGGCGGTGAGGGCGCGAACGCGATGGTGGAAGTGACCGTCGGCATCAGCGTCATCGCTTTCCAGTTCGAATGGGCGATGCGTCCGGTGGCCGGGGCCGCCTTGGCCTTGCTGGGAGCTGTCGCCTGCGTGCTGGGTGACCTCCTCTCCTCGCCTGCGCACGACCCCGACGTGGCGCCCCTGGTACGCCTGGTGGTCCAGGTCGGCCTGTCGAGGGCGGCCTACCTCATCGTCCGGGCACGGGCCAGGGCGGCTGACCGCTCGGCCGCGGTGCGGGCGGCCTTGCGTCGGGAGGCCGATGTCGCCGCGGCGCGGCGGGCGACCGAGCGCGCCTACCTGGCGACCTTGCACGACACGGCGAGCGCGACACTGCTGATGGTCTCCCAGGGCGACAGCCGGGACTGGTCGTGGCTGCCTCCACGTGCCAGGCAAGACCTGGAGGCACTGTCCGCCATGCCCGGATTCGAGACGGGCAGCGTCGACCTCGCCGCGCTTCTCGACTGTGTGCCCACGGGCGAGGGAAAGGCCGGCGTTCGGCTCACCACGCACATCGAAGGCCCGCTCGCGATCCCGTCCGGCCCGGGGCTCGCGATATTCAACGGCGTCCGAGAGGCCGTCACCAATGTGGCGCACCATGCCGGGGTGCGGGAAGCGGAACTGGGAGCGTGGCGGGAGGGGAACGACGTCGTCGTCGAACTGTCGGACAGGGGACGGGGCTTCGACCCGGAATCCGTCCCCGCGCGGCGCCGGGGCATCTCGGGTTCCATCATCGGCAGGATGCGTGCGGTCGGAGGCACCGCTTCCATCACCTCGCGCCCAGGCACCGGGACCCGCGTGCGGTGGCGCTGGCACGACCGGGACCAGGCGCCACAGGCAGGACGCGGAGTGCGGGCCACGGGAGCACCGTGCCCGCCCCGCCCCCAAGCACAGCACACGGCTGCGATCCGCTTCATCCGCGGACAACTCCTCTACGGGTCCCAGCTGGTCGCGCTGCTGATCTGCCTGGTATGGCAGTTCGCCATCTCGCTGCGCCGACTCCTGGCCCACCAGGACGTGTATCACCCCGCCTGGGCGCAGACGGCAGCCTTCGTCTGCCTGGCAGCCGTCGCGGTGACCGGCGGCGCCTATCTGCTGCGCGGCAGGCGGATACCGCCATGGGTGCGCGGGTGGAGCCTGGGTGCGGTGCTGGCCGTTTCGGCGGTAGGCGCGTACACACTCCCGCCGGGGCAGTCGACAGGTCCGGCGGACTGGGCGTTCGGCGTGGTCGGCTGGCATGCGCTGTTCCTGCTGGCAGACCTGCGGGTCAGAGTGTTCGCGGCATTCCTCGGGGCGCACATAGGGATCAACGCGACCGCTGTGGTCTGGTCCGGTGCACCGACCGCGGCCGAATCGGCCGTCCTGGGGATCGCCACGATAGGCAGCTGTGGCCTCCAGCTCTCCGTCGGCTTCCTGATGACTCATCTGCGCCACGGCACGGCGCCGGCAGCGGGGTCAGCTGCCGCTCGGGAGGAGGAACTGCGCACCCGAGAGCGTATCCAGGAGCACCTGCAGAGTGATCACAAGGAGCGCTACCGCGCGCTGACGGCAACGACCGTGCCGCTGCTGGTGGGCCTCGGCCACGGTGTGCTCAGTCCGTACGACGAGGAGGTCAGGCTGCGCTGCGGCGTGGAGGGCGCCCGCATGCGCCGCCTGTTCGCCGAGGGCGACGCAGTCCTGGACCCGCTGCTGAACGAGTTGCGGGCATGCGTCGAGGTGGCCGAACACCAGGGGGTGACGGTGAGCCTGGCCGTGCGCGGCCGGCCGGGTGAGGTGCCTGTGCAGGTACGCAGGGAGCTGATCGACCCGGTGGCGGTGACCCTGGGCCGCACCCGCACGGCCGCGCGGGTGACTGTCGTGTGGACCCCGCAGAACGTCCGTGTGAGCGTCGTGGGGGTGGACTGCGCCGACGACCGCACCGCGGGAGAGGCTGCTCCTTCGCACGATCGCCCCATGGACGCGAACGTATCCGTGGTAAGAACTAGGCGCGGTGAAAGTATGTGGGCGGAAGCCAGTTGGAGCAGATCGGCGTCATCAGGAGTTGACCTGCCATGAGTAGCGACGCACCGGTCAGCGTGGTCGTCATCGACGATCATCCCGCCATCCTCTCGGGTGTGGAGATGTGGTACAGCGCGTCACCGCGGCTCATCACCGTGGTCGCGGCGGGCGCCTCCGTACGGGAGGCCTGGAACGCCCCGGGCAGTACGGCCGACGTGGTCGTCCTGGATCTGCAACTGGGCGAGCCCGGCTCCGCCTTCAGCAGCCTCCGGAGACTCGTCGACGCCGGGCGGCAGGTGGTCGTCTACTCGATGCGGGATGACGAGAAGACCGCGCTCACCTGCCTGGACCTCGGAGCCGCGACCTTCCTGACCAAGAGCGAGGGCCAGGAGCACCTGGTCGAGGCGACACTGGCAGCAGCCGATCAACGGCCCTACATGCCGCCCGCTCTGGCCGGAGCGCTGGGCACCAACGCCCGCGCCGACCGCCCGCAGCTCTCCGCGCGCGAGGAGAACGTGCTCATCGAGTGGTTCCAGTCGGAGTCGAAGGAGTTGGTGGCGCAGCGTCTCGGTATCTCCGTACGGACGGTCAACTCGTATCTGGACCGGGTGCGGATCAAGTACGCGAACGTCGGCCGCCCCGCGCGGACCAAGGCCAGCCTGGTGGCCCGGGCTGTCCAGGACGGGCTCGTCGACGTGGACGACCTCTGAGGCCGGCCCTGACCGGGGTCTCCGCACATCCCGGCGTCGGCCGAGACCCCCGCAACGCACTCGGTCAGGCGCCCCACAGCCAGGAGTCTCGGGCGGCCGTTCCGACGAGTTCGCCCAGACCGAAAGCGACCGGAACAGGCACCAGCAGGAAAACGCCGGCGCGGACCAGGGACGGCGCGGCGATCGAGACCACCTCATGGGGAGCTCGCGTCGTGAAGAAGTCACGCCAACGCAGGATCTCCCCGGAGCTGCAGGCCCAGAAGAACAGCCCGGTCAACAGGAGGACCGTGCCGGCCAGGAGTCCCAGAAAGGTGGTCGCTTCCAGGAGGTCGACACGGTCGTCGTGCTCCTGGAAGACGAACGCGGCGACGACCACGCAGACTGCCGCCCCCACTCCGTACGCCGCTCCGCGCACCATGACCCCGCCCAACCGCAGACGCGGTTCGAGCACCCCGTGCTCGTCCCTGCTCACCTTGCCCATGGTTGCTCCCCGCGTCACCGACGAACCGCAGCAGCGCGCGCCGTCGCGTGGCTGCTGACGCTCGCGCGCCGGTCCGCGACCCGGTGCTGGACGGGGTCGGCGTACCGCACGGCGTCGGTCAGCACGGCCGGGGTGCCGAGGTGGCCGGCGAGCGCGCGCGTGCGCGGCGAAGCGGACCGAGCCGGGGCCTGTACCGGCCGGACCGCGGACGCGCCCGAGGTTGCCCGCCGGGTGGAACTCCTGCTCAGGAGGGGTCCGAGGCGCCCGCACGGGAGGGGTCCACCGCCGCCGCGAACGCCCCGCGCGCCAGCCGGTGCAGCAGCGCGGCGGTGGCCTCGCGGCCGGGGCGGGCCTCCGGGCGGGCCAGGTGCGGGGTGGAGTTCAGCAGGCCGAAGACGGCGTGCACGGTGACGCGGGCCTCGTTCTCGGGCAGACCGGGGTAGAGGGCGCGGACGACGCCCACCCAGACCTCCACGTACTCGCGCTGGAGCCGTCGCACCCGCTTGCGGTCCGTGTCGCGCAGCCGGTCCAGCTCGCGGTCGTGGAGGGTGATGAGGGGGCGGTCGTCGAGGGCGAAGTCGATGTGGCCCTCGATGAGCGCGTCCAGGAGCGCCTCCGGGGAGCCGTCGCCCCGCGACGCGTCCTCCGACACCCGCAGGCGGCCGCCGTCCAGCAGCCGCTCGCTGATGCCGACCAGGAGTTCGGCGAGCATCGCGTCCTTGCCGGGGAAGTGGCGGTAGAGGCCGGGGCCGCTGATACCGACCGCGGCGCCTATCTCGTCGACGCCGACACCGTGGAAGCCGCGCTCGGCGAAGAGGCGTGCGGCCTCCCGCAGGATCTGCTCGCGGCGGGTGGGGGCCGCGACGCGGGCGGCGGCATGGGTGCTCATGAGGATTCATTCTAGACAGGGTCGTTAGCGGTCGTTAACCTGAAGGAAACGCGTTAACGCTCATTAACAGCAGGCGAGCGGCACGCGGACAGCACGCACATGATCGCGGTACGGGCAAGGGGGCTCGACACGATGCAGCAGGCACCGGTTCTGGCGAGCGCGGCCGATCCCGCCTCGGAGGCCTGGCAGGCCAACGAGGCGGCGCATCACGCGCTCGCCGACGAGCTGGCGGCACGGCTCGCCACAGCACGGCTGGGCGGGGGTGAGAAGGCGCGGGCCCGCCACGAGGCGCGCGGCAAACTGCTCCCGCGGGACCGGGTGGACACCCTCCTCGACCCGGGTTCGCCGTTCCTGGAGCTGGCCCCCCTGGCGGCCGAGGGGCTGTACGGGGGCGCCGCCCCGGCGGCCGGGGTGATCGCCGGGATCGGGCGGGTCAGTGGACGCGAGTGCGTGATCGTCGCCAATGACGCGACCGTCAAGGGCGGCACGTACTACCCGATGACCGTGAAGAAGCACCTGCGCGCGCAGGAAGTGGCGCTGGAGAACCGGCTCCCCTGCCTCTACCTGGTCGACTCGGGTGGTGCCTTCCTCCCGATGCAGGACGAGGTGTTCCCCGACCGGGACCACTTCGGGCGGATCTTCTACAACCAGGCCCGGATGTCGGGGGCCGGCATCCCGCAGATCGCGGCGGTGCTGGGCTCCTGCACGGCCGGCGGGGCGTACGTCCCGGCGATGAGCGACGAGGCCGTCATCGTCCGCAACCAGGGCACGATCTTCCTCGGCGGCCCGCCGCTGGTGAAGGCCGCGACCGGTGAGGTCGTCACGGCGGAGGAACTGGGCGGCGGCGAGGTCCACTCCCGTACGTCGGGGGTCACCGACCACCTCGCGGAGGACGACGCGCACGCGCTGCGGATCGTCCGCACCATCGTCGCGACCCTCCCGGACCGCGCCCCGCTCCCCTGGTCGGTCGAGCCGGCCGAGGAGCCGAAGGTGGACCCGGCGGGTCTGTACGGGGCGGTCCCGGTGGACTCCCGCACCCCGTACGACGTACGCGAGGTCATCGCCCGGGTCGTCGACGGCTCGCGGTTCCAGGAGTTCAAGTCCGCATACGGACAGACGCTGATCACCGGCTTCGCCCGCATCCACGGCCACCCGGTCGGCATCGTCGCGAACAACGGGATCCTGTTCTCCGAGTCGGCCCAGAAGGGCGCGCACTTCATCGAGCTGTGCGACCAGCGCGGCATCCCGCTCGTCTTCCTCCAGAACATCTCCGGCTTCATGGTCGGCCGCGACTACGAGGCGGGCGGCATCGCCAAGCACGGCGCGAAGATGGTCACGGCGGTGGCATGCACGCGCGTGCCGAAGCTGACGGTCGTGGTCGGCGGCTCGTACGGGGCGGGCAACTACTCCATGTGCGGCCGGGCGTACAGCCCGCGCTTCCTCTGGATGTGGCCCAACGCCAAGATCTCGGTGATGGGCGGCGAACAGGCCGCGTCGGTCCTCGCGACCGTCAAGCGCGACCAGCTCGGCGACGACTGGAGCGCCGAGGAGGAGGAGACGTTCAAGGCCCCCATCCGCGCCCAGTACGAGACCCAGGGCAACGCGTACTACGCCACCGCCCGGCTCTGGGACGACGGCGTGATCGACCCCGTGGACACCCGCCAGGTGCTGGGCCTCGCCCTCACGGCCTGCGCCAATGCCCCGCTGCCCCAGAAGGACCCGGCCGGTCCCGGCTTCGGCGTCTTCCGGATGTGAGGAACAGATGACGATGTTCGACACCGTTCTGGTCGCCAACCGCGGCGAGATCGCCGTCCGGGTGATCCGGACCCTGCGGGAGCTGGGGGTGCGCTCGGTCGCGGTCTTCAGCGACGCGGACGCGGACGCCCGGCACGTACGGGAGGCGGACACGGCGGTACGGCTCGGCCCGCCGCCGGCCGCGGAGAGCTACCTGTCGGTTCCGGCGCTCCTGGAGGCGGCCCGCCGTACGGGCGCCCAGGCCGTCCACCCCGGCTACGGCTTCCTCGCGGAGAACGCGGAGTTCGCCGCCGCCTGCACGGACGCGGGCCTGGTCTTCATCGGCCCGCCCGCCTCCGCGATCTCGCTGATGGGCGACAAGATCCGAGCCAAGGAGACGGTCGCCGCGGCCGGGGTCCCGGTCGTCCCGGGTTCGTCCGGCAGCGGCCTCACGGATGCCCAGCTGGAGGACGCCGCACGGGAGATCGGCACCCCGGTCCTGCTGAAGCCCTCCGCGGGCGGCGGCGGCAAGGGCATGCGCCTGGTCCGCGACGCGGCGGTGCTGGCGGAGGAGATCGCGGCGGCCAGGCGCGAGGCGCGGGCTTCGTTCGGCGACGACACCCTGCTCGTCGAGCGGTGGATCGACCGCCCCCGCCACATCGAGATCCAGGTTCTGGCCGACGCCCACGGCAACGTGGTGCACCTGGGCGAGCGTGAGTGCTCGCTCCAGCGCCGCCACCAGAAGATCATCGAGGAGGCCCCCTCGGTCCTGCTCGACGAGGAGACCCGGGCGGCGATGGGCGAGGCGGCCGTGCAGGCGGCGCGCAGTTGCGGCTATGCCGGCGCGGGGACGGTGGAGTTCATCGTCCCGGGCAACGATCCGGCGTCGTACTACTTCATGGAGATGAACACCCGCCTCCAGGTGGAACACCCGGTGACCGAGCTGATCACGGGCCTGGACCTGGTGGAGTGGCAGCTGCGGGTGGCGTCGGGCGAGCAACTCCCGTACGCGCAGAAGGACATCAAGCTGGACGGCTGGGCGATCGAGGCCCGGGTCTGCGCCGAGGACCCGTCCCGTGGCTTCCTGCCCTCAGGCGGTACGGTGCTGGCGCTGCGCGAGCCGCAGGGCGGCGGGGTGCGCACGGACTCCGGGCTCAGCGAGGGCGTGCCGGTGGGCAGCCTGTACGACCCGATGCTGTCGAAGGTGGTCGCGTACGGCCCCGACCGCGCGACGGCCCTGCGCAAGCTGCGGGCGGCCCTCGCGGACACGGTGATCCTGGGCGTCCCGACCAACGCGGGCTTCCTGCGCCGCCTGCTGGCCCACCCGGATGTGGTCTCCGGGAACCTGGACACGGGGCTGGTGGAGCGCGAGGCGGAGGGCCTGGTGCCGGACGGAGTTCCGGACGAGGTGTACGCGGCGGCCGCGGCGGTCCGCAGGGAGGCGCTGGAGCCCCGGGCGGACGCGAGGGGCTGGACGGACCCGTTCTCGGTGCCGAGCGGGTGGCGGACGGGGGGTGTGCCGACGCCGCCGGCGTTCCCGTTGCGGGTGTCGGGACGTGAATCCGTCACTCATGGCGCCCCGGCCGGCGCGACCGTCACGGCCGACCGGGTCACGGTCCAGCTCGACGGCCGGGTAAGCCACTTCCACCGCTCCGGCGACTGGCTCGGCCGGGACGGCGACACCTGGCACGTCCAGGACCACGACCCGGTGGAGGCGTCCCTGAGCGGGGCGGGCCGGAGCGGGGCGGACACGCTGGCGGCGCCGATGCCGGGCACGGTCACGGTGGTGAAGGTGGCCGTCGGGGACGAGGTCGAGGCGGGGCAGAGCCTGCTCGTGGTGGAGGCGATGAAGATGGAACACGTGATCTCCGCGCCGCACGCGGGGACGGTGACCGAGCTGGACGTCACAGCGGGGGCCACGGTGGCGATGGACCAGATCCTGGCCGTAGTAGCCCCCCGGGAGGACGCATGAGCACGCGACCGCTCCCCATGAAGGTCCCGGCCGCCGGTCTGCCGGCCCGGGTCCGGATCCACGAGGTCGGCGCACGGGACGGCCTGCAGAACGAGAAGGGGACCGTCCCCACGCTGGTGAAGGCGGAGTTCATCCGCCGCCTGGCGGTGGCAGGCCTGACCACCATCGAGGCGACGAGCTTCGTACACCCGAAGTGGGTGCCCCAACTGGCTGACGCGGAGGAGCTGTTCCCCCTCCTCGGGGAGATCGCGGACGTGGGCGACGTATCCCTCCCGGTCCTCGTGCCGAACGAACGCGGCCTGGACCGGGCGCTGGCGCTCGGGGCCCGGTCGATCGCGGTGTTCGGCTCGGCCACGGAGACGTTCGCCGCGCGCAACCTGAACCGGACGGTGGACGAGTCGCTGGCCATGTTCGAACCGGTGGTGGCCCGGGCGAAGGCGGAGAAGGCGCACGTGCGCGGGTACCTGTCGATGTGCTTCGGCGACCCGTGGGAGGGCGCGGTGGAGGTGGCGCAGGTGGTCAGGGTCGCGAGGGCGCTGATGGACCTGGGCTGCGACGAGCTGTCGCTGGGCGACACGATCGGGGTGGCGACGCCGGGCCACGTGACGGCGCTGCTGACGGCGCTGAACGACTCCGCCGTCCCCACCGAGTCGATCGGCGTCCACTTCCACGACACGTACGGTCAGGCGCTCTCCAACACCCTGGCCGCGCTCCAGCACGGCGTGAGCACGGTGGACGCCTCGGCGGGTGGCCTGGGCGGCTGCCCGTACGCGAAGAGCGCCACGGGCAACCTCGCCACCGAGGACCTCGTGTGGATGCTCGACGGCCTCGGCATCGAGACCGGCGTCGACCTCGACGCACTGACCGCCACCAGCGCCTGGCTGGCCGGACACCTGGGCCGACCGAGCCCATCCCGCACGGTCCGCGCCCTGACCCCTTCCCTTGCTTCCTCTCCCCCCTCCCACAAGGAGTGAGTCACCCCATGTCCCTGGATCACCGGCTGACCGCCGAGCACGAGGAACTGCGCCGCACGGTCGAGGCGTTCGCGCACGACGTGGTCGCGCCGAAGATCGGCGACTTCTACGAGCGCCATGAGTTCCCGTACGAGATCGTGCGCGAGATGGGCCGGATGGGCCTGTTCGGGCTGCCCTTCCCGGAGGAGTACGGCGGCATGGGCGGCGACTACCTCGCGCTCGGGATCGCCCTGGAGGAGCTGGCCCGGGTCGACTCGTCGGTGGCGATCACCCTGGAGGCCGGGGTCTCCCTGGGCGCGATGCCGCTCCACCTCTTCGGCACGGAGGAGCAGAAGCGGCAGTGGCTGCCGAAGCTCTGCGCGGGCGAGGCGCTGGGCGCGTTCGGCCTGACCGAGCCGGACGGGGGGTCGGACGCGGGCGGTACGCGGACGACGGCGGTTCTGGACGAGGCGAGAGACGAGTGGGTGATCAACGGCTCGAAGTGCTTCATCACCAACTCCGGCACGGACATCACCGAGTTGGTCACGGTCACGGCGGTGACCGGCCGCAAGGAGGACGGGCGCCCCCGGATCTCCGCGATCATCGTCCCCTCCGGCACCCCCGGCTTCACGGTCGCGGCCCCGTACTCCAAGGTCGGCTGGAACGCCTCGGACACCCGCGAGCTGTCCTTCACCGACGTCCGCGTCCCGGCGGCGAACCTGCTGGGCGAGGAGGGCCGGGGCTACGCGCAGTTCCTGCGGATCCTGGACGAGGGTCGCGTCGCGATCTCCGCCCTGGCCACGGGCCTGGCGCAGGGCTGCGTGGACGAGTCGGTGAGGTACGCGGCGGAGCGCCACGCCTTCGGCAAGCCGATCGGCGCGAACCAGGCGATCCAGTTCAAGATCGCCGACATGGAGATGCGCGCCCACATGGCCCGGGTGGGCTGGCGCGACGCGGCGTCGCGACTGGTGGCGGGCGAACCCTTCAAGAAGGAGGCGGCGATCGCGAAGCTGTACTCCTCGACGGTCGCGGTGGACAACGCCCGCGAGGCGACGCAGATCCACGGCGGCTACGGCTTCATGAACGAGTACCCGGTGGCGCGGATGTGGCGCGACTCGAAGATCCTGGAGATCGGCGAGGGGACGAGCGAGGTCCAGCGGATGCTGATCGCACGGGAGTTGGGGCTGCCGAGCTGATCCGTTCGGCGCTTCGACCACAACCGCCCCGGCCCCCGTGGATGTGCTCGTGGTGGCCGGGGCGGTCGTGTCAGCCGGGCGTCACCCCTCCCCCTCCGTCGGTACGACGTCGCGGCGGCGAGAGCCTGCACCGGCAGGGCGGCCACCGGGGCGCGCCACCGGGGTACGAGGTCGATGCCGGCCTGTGCGGGTTTCGGCCTTCCTTCTCATGTCGTGGATGCACCCACGCTCTCCTCGCGCGCGGACCTTCCCTCAGAGCTGCCGCCCGGCGGCCGCGCCGACCGGATGCTGACGCTGCGCCGGGCGGGGGTGAGAGGGCCGCGTCGGACTCAACCGCAGTTCGTGAGCGGCGTCCCGTCGTAGAGGTTGCGGTCCAAGACGCCTCTGACGACGCTGCGCAGGTAGTAGCCACAGGTGGGGCGGTTCTTGAAGTCGTAGGTCTGGCCGGGGCGCAGTCGCCAGATCTTGTAGCCGTCGTAGCTGAGATAACGGTCGGGGTCGGCCTGCTCGGGGCGGTGGTCGCCCAGGACGACGAAGGTGTCGGCGCCGGCGACGGTCGCTCTGCCGTTCCCGTCGATGAAGAGGGATCCGCCGTCGTCCACGCCGACGCCCCACGCGGCCCCGCCGGTGGTGAGACCGTCCTCGATCGCCCGGGCGACGAAGGCCATGGTGCGGCCCATGCGATCGCGGGTGACGAAGTGTGAGTCGTTGATGGTGCCCGCGTAGTTCGGCCAGGAGAACATGCCGGTGGTGAAGGTGACCGCCGGATCGTAGGGGTCGTAGAGCGCCTCGCCGGAGGTGACGCTGCCGCGGCAGGCGTCGTAGACGACGGCGCTGTTGATGTGGTGCCCCGCGCTGCCGCCTCCGGAGCCGCCGCCCTTGGCGACGACGGACTTCACGGAGTTCTGGAGGGCGGTGCCCTTCCAGTCGGCGTAGTCGCACTGGTCGCCACCGGCGAAGTAGACGAACTCGGCGTTGCGGATGTCGGTGTTGGCCGCGCTGTTGTCACCGTCGCTGCGGCGCGTGAGGGTCCAGGTGGTACAGGAGTTGACGCCGGCCAGGCCCATGACCGTGTCGCACTCGGGCGTCGCGCTGCCGGAGGTGGGTGCGGAGCCGGCGAGGACGACGACGTCGAGGGAGCCCGTACCACCGCGGATGGCGTCGATGGCTCTGCTCATGGTCGCGGCGACGACCCCGCCGGAACCGTTCATGGTGTACGCGGGACCGGACCAGCTGCCGCGGCTGACGTCGGCCAGGCTGCCCAGCCGGATGCGTTTGGCGGCGGCGTGGGCCGGTTCCGCGGTGATGAGGGCGGGGGCCAGCAGGGCCAGGGACGCGGCGAGGCAGGTCGCCAGCCGCAGGGGGGTGGTACGGATCACGGAGCTCTCCGGAGGGTGGAGGAGTCGGGGACCGACTGGGAGTCGGTGGTGATGGAAAGTACAGACACGCGGTGCAGTGCGCCAGATGTAACGCGGCAGCAATCACCGACACCGGGCATCGCGCGGCGGGATTGCCGCATCGACCGCCCCGGACAGGGCGCGTGGGGCATGTTTCCCGCAGCGCGATGGCGCATCGCGAGGACGTAACTGTCGTTACATCTATGCAGAATGGGCCGCAGTGTGTAACTTCTGGGACGGGCCGGGCGAGGAAGTCGCCGCCGGCCGGAATTGCTCCAGGAGGGAACGACATGAAGTACGCCCACGTCTCCGGTCGCGCAGTGACCGCCGCCGCACTGACCAGCACCGTCCTGCTGGCGCTCACGGGCTGCGGAGAGGGTGGCGGCAGTGCCGCCGCGGCCAGGACTCCCGCGTCGCTGGAGGTCGCGGGGGTGACCGTCGAAAGGGACGCGGAGCTGCACGAGACGCTGCCGAGCGCCGTGAAGAAGTCCGGCACCGTGCGCGTGGCCACCGACGTGCCCTACGCCCCCTTCGAGATGTTCGTGACCGAGGGGGAGAAGGAGCTGACCGGCCTGGACTACGACCTCGGTCAGGCGATCGGCGCCCGGCTCGGTGTGACGTTCGCTTTCACCCCGCAGAAGTTCGACGGCATCGTGCCCGCCATTCAGGCCGGCAAGTTCGATGTGGCGATGTCCGCGATGACGGACAACAAGGAGCGCCAGGCGGTCGTCGACTTCGTCGACTACTCCGTCTCCGGCTCCGGGATCATGGTCGTCAAGGGCAACCCGGAGAAGATCACCACGCTCGACGGCCTGTGCGGCAAGAAGGTCGCCGTCCAGGCGGCCACGAACCAGTTCGACCTCCTGAAGACGCACCAGAAGGAGTGCAGGAAGGCGGGCCGTGGCGAGATCGGCGTGCAGACGTTCCCCAAGGACTCCGACGCCCAGCTCGCCCTGCGCGCCGACAAGGTCGTCGCCCAGGTGCTGACGAAGCCGGCGGCCGGCTGGACCGCCAAGACGGCCGACGGGGGCCAGGCCTTCGAGGTCGTCGACGACCCCGCCGCGAGCGGTGGTTACAACGCCTCCCCCAACGGCATCGCCGTCTCCAAGAAGCTGCCCGGGCTGACGGACGCGATCCAGAAGGCACTGCAGTCCCTGATCGACGACGGCACCGCCACCAAGATCTTCGAGAAGTACGGCGTCGCCTCGATCGCGGTCAAGGAAGCCACTCGGAACGCAGCGGTCGACTGATATGACCACCACACTCGACACCCGCACCGCGCCGGCCGAGCAGGACCTGACCGTCGTCCCGGTGCGTCACTACGGCCGCTGGGTCGCCGCCCTGGCCTCGGTACTCGCCCTGGCGGGGCTGGTCGGGTCGCTGGCCACCAACGCCAATCTCCGCTGGGACATCATCGGCGACTACCTCTTCGCCGGCCTGATCTTCGACGGACTGGTCACCACCCTGTGGCTGACCGTCGCGGCCATGGCCCTCGGGCTCACCCTGGGCACCGCCATCGCCGTGATGCGCCTGTCGTCCAACCCGGTCCTCCACGGCCTCTCCTCCCTGTTCGTCTGGGCCTTCCGCGGCACCCCGCTCCTGGTCCAGATCATCTTCTGGGGGTACGCGGGCGCCCTCTACAAGAACGTGCTCATCGGCATCCCCTTCACCGACGTCACCTTCTTCCAGGCCGACACCAACTCCCTGCTCACCCCGGCCGTCGCGGCGCTGCTCGCGCTGGGACTCAACGAGGCGGCGTACGCCTCGGAGATCGTCCGGGCAGGGATCCAGTCCGTCGACACCGGGCAGGCCGAGGCCGCGCACTCGCTCGGTATGCGGCCCGCTCTGACGATGCGCAGGATCGTTCTCCCCCAGGCCATGCGGGTGATCATCCCTCCGATGGGCAACGAGGCGATCAACATGCTCAAGATGACCGCGCTGGTCTCGGTCATCGCCGCGCATGACCTGATGTCGAACATCCAGGAGGTGTACGCGCAGAACTACCAGGTCATCCCCATGCTCGTGGTCGCCTCGCTCTGGTATCTGGCACTGGTGAGCCTGCTGAGCATTCCGCAGGCCTGGCTGGAGCGCCGCTACGGCCGGGGCACCGCACACGGAGGCCACACCTCCCCGCTGCGGCGGATGCTGACCGGGGTCAGCCGCGCGACCGCGCCGAAGACCGGAAAGGCGGAAGGCCGTTGACGACGCCCATGGTGCACGCCCAAGACGTGCGCAAACGCTTCGGGAAGCTCGAGGTCCTCAAGGGCATCGACCTCACCGTCGAACGCGGGCAGGTGTGCTGTCTGCTCGGCCCCTCGGGCTCGGGCAAGTCCACCTTCCTGCGGTGCATCAACCACCTGGAGAAGATCGACGGCGGCACACTCGCCGTCGAGGGGGAACTCGTCGGCTACCAGCGGCGCGGATCCCGGCTCCACGAGTTGCGGGAGAAGGAGATCGCCGCCCACCGCCGTGACATCGGCATGGTCTTCCAGCGATTCAACCTCTTCCCCCACCTGACCGCCGAACAGAACATCATGGAGGCGCCCGTCCGCGTCAGCGGCACGAGCACCGCCGAGGCCCGTGCGGATGCGCGGCGGCTGCTGGAGCAGGTCGGGCTGGCGGACCGGGCCGGCCACTACCCGGCCCAGCTGTCCGGCGGGCAACAGCAGCGCGTGGCCATCGCACGCGCGCTGGCCATGAAACCGAAGCTGATGCTCTTCGACGAGCCGACCTCCGCGCTCGACCCCGAGCTCGTCGGCGACGTCCTGGACGTCATGCGACAGCTGGCCGCCGACGGTATGACCATGGTCGTCGTCACCCACGAGATCGGGTTCGCCCGGGAGGTCGGCGACACAGCGGTCTTCATGGACGACGGCGTGGTGGTCGAGGCCGGGAACCCCCGGCACGTGCTGGTCGACCCGGAGCAGGAGCGCACCCGCGCCTTCCTGTCCAAGGTCCTGTGACCGCGCCCACCCGACCGCGTCCGCGTGCCCAGGATCTGCTGCCGTACGCCGAGGCCCGCCTGGACGGGTTCCTGGCCGACCTGGCCGGTCTGGTCGCGATCGACTCCGGTTCCTACAGCCCCGCCGGGGTGAACCGGGTCGCCGACTGGACCGCCGCCCGGCTGGCCGCCCTCGGCTTCGCCGTCGAGCGAGTCACCCCCGGCGGGGCGGACGGCGAGACCACGGGGGACGTCCTGATCGGCCGCAGGACCGGCCGGCTCGCGGCCCGGGAAGGCGGGCGGCGCGTCCTGCTCGCCGCCCACATGGACACCGTCTTCGCCGACGGCACCGCCGCCGCCCGCCCCTTCACCCTCCACGGGCGGCTCGCGCACGGCCCCGGCGTCAGCGACGACAAGGGCGGCCTGCTCGCCGGGCTCACCGCCCTGGACATCCTCGCCGAGGCGGGCGTCGAGGAGTACGCCGAGATCATCTTCCTCGCCACCCCCGACGAGGAGATCGGCTCACCCGTCAGCCGCCCCGTCACCGAACAGGCCGCCAGGGGAGTGCACTTCGCACTCGCCCTCGAGTGCGCCCGGGAGAACGGCGCCCTGGTCATCGCCCGCAAGGGAGTCTCCGACCTCCTCATCACGGTCACGGGACGCGCCGCCCACTCCGGCATCGAACCCGAGCGCGGCGCCAACGCCGCCCTCACCGCCGCCCACCTGGTCGTCGCCCTCCAGGCGCTCAACGGCCGCTGGGAGGACGTGACCGTCAACGTGGGCGTGGTGCGTGCCGGCACCCGGACCAACATCGTCTGCCCGGAAGCGGAGCTGCGCGTCGAGATCCGCTCGGCCACCACGGCCGGAATGGTACTGGCGCGTGCCGCCATCGAGGAGGCCGCGGCCCGGCCCCGCGTGCCCGGCACGACCGCGGTGGTGGAACAGCTCGACCTTTGCCCTCCCATGGAGGACACCGACACCACACACCGCATGATGGCCCGGGCCCGCGCCCTGGGCGAGGAACTCGGCCTCGCCCTGGGGGCGACCGCGACCGGTGGAGTGGGCGACGCCAACATCATCGCGGGCGTCGGGGTGCCCGTCCTCGACGGCCTCGGCCCCGTCGGCGGGGCCGACCACACCCCCGAGGAGTGGCTCGACACAGCGACCGTACCCGAGCGGGTCGCCCTGCTCGCCACGCTCATCGCCACGCTGGGCAGCTCCCGGCACGGGTGACGCCCCGGTGGCCCCGCTCCTCACGGCGCGGCCGCCGCGGGTGGTGCGCATCGGCGCCCCCGCCACCCGCCCGCCCAGCACAACCGCTTGCCGCTCTCCGTCCTTCCTCCCGCCACCACGACCTTTCGGAGGTTCCATGCGCCCCCCGTTCCGCTCCCGACGTTCCGTTCTGACCGGCGGCGCCGCCGCGCTCGTGCTCACCCTGGCCATCAGCCCGACCGCCACCGCGGACACCGACCGGCCATCGCGGAAGAGCGGTTCGCTGGTGCTCGTCGGCGGCGGCCTCAAGGACGACAACACCCAGGTCTACGGCGAGATCATCGAGCGGGCGGGTGGCGACCGCGCTCGCATCGGCGTGATCACCGCCTCCTCCGTGCCCGCCAGCCAGGACGCGTACGCCGACGATCCCGACAGGTGCAGCAACTCCGAGTGCAACGGGGCGTACTACTCGGACGTGTTCAAGCGGCACGGCGCTGCCGACGCCCAGTGGATCCCCGTCGACCTCGACCACATCACGAACGCCGACTCGCAGACCGTCGTCCGGCAGGTCGACTCGATGACCGGGTTCTTCTTCGGCGGCGGGGACCAGTCCCGCTACCTCACCACCCTCCTGAACGGGGCAGCGCACACCGACTCCAAGGTACTCGCGGCCATCCGGGCCAAACTGGCGGCCGGAGCCGTCGTGTCAGGCTCCAGCGCGGGGGCGCAGATCACCGCGGGCGCCGGCATGGTGACGGGCGGCGAGTCGTACCAGGGGCTCCGCGACGGCAGCAGCCCGGGCTACTTCGAGGACGCGACACGCCTCGGATACGAGCCGCAGGGCGGTTTCGGCCTCCTCCGCTCCGGGCTGATCGACACCCACACCGGGGCGTACGGCCGCGAGGGCCGCGCCATGCGACTGGCAGCCGACACCGGGCACGACCGGGTGTACGCCCTGGAGGAGAACACCGCACTCCTGGTGGAACACCCCGGCGGCCCGGGCGAACGCGTACGGGTGATCGGCCCGCGGGGAGTCGCCGTGTTCGACCTGCGGCGGGCGCGCGTGCACGAGGGGCCGAAGGCGGCCGGGACGCGTGGCGGCAGCTGGTCGCTGACCGGCGTGCGTTACGACTACCTGACCGACGGGGACCGCTACGACCCCCGGCTCCGGCTCACGCTCCCGGCGCCCGGGAAGCGGCCCCTCGCACCCCGCACGACCACCCCCGTACCGGCCAACACCGACGTGTTCCACTCCGTGGCGAACCCCTCGGGCGCCCCCTACTCCTTCCTGACCACCGCCCGAGCCCTGGCGGCCACCCGTGCCCAGCGCACGGCCGAGGCCACGACCTACGAGGACGGGCCGCGCTTCACGGTCACCTTCACCAAGGCACCGGGGTTCACCGCATGGAGCGGCGACGGCGCCACGCCGCAGACGCTGACCGGGCTGAGCATTCGCGTGGCCGACCGGTAGCAGCCCCCGGCCCCTCCGGCGGGACCGGTCGAGAGCCGTGGCCTGTTCCGCCAGTAGGCTCCCGGAGACCCAGCACACCTCGGAAGGGAACCGGACACGATGGCCTCACCCACGCTCGCCGACGACATCCGGCAGAAGCTGGGCGAGCTCAGCCCGGCCGAGCGCAAGGTCGCCCGGGTACTCCTGGCCGGATACCCGGCGGCCGGGTTCGAGACCATCGCCGTACTCGCGGGCCGGGCCTCCGTCAGCGCACCCACGGTGATCCGCTTCGTCAACCGGCTCGGCTACCAGGGCTTCCCCGACTTCCAGGCCGCCCTCCGCGAGGAACTCGACGCGCGCAACGCCTCCCCGCTCTCCCTCTACGAGTCGGCCGGCTTCGGCCGGGGCGGAACGGACGACGCCGAGGACGCGGGCACGCCTGACGACGGCACACACCGCGGTAGGCGCGGAAGCACCGGCACGGACTCCGCACTTCTACGCCACGGCAGCCAGGTCTTCACCGGCGCCGTGACCGCCACCCTCGCGGAGCTCCCCCCGCACGACTTCGAGCACGCGGTGCGGCTCCTCTCGGACCGCAAGCGCCGCATCACCCTGGCCGGTGGCCGCTTCACCCACCTGCTCGCCCAGTACCTCGGCCTGCACCTGATGCAGTTGCGCGACGACGTACGGTTCCTGCCCGACCGTGACGTCGAACGCACCGCCGTCCTCGCCGCTCTCAACCGCCGTGACGTGCTGGTCGTCTTCGACTACCGCCGCTACGAGAGCGACAAGACCACCATCGCCGCACTCGTCCAGGAGCAGGGCGGCAAGGTGGTCCTGTTCACCGACACCTGGCTCTCCCCCGCCGCCCCCCACGCCGAGGTCGTCCTGCCCAGCCGGGTCACGGCCCCCTCCCCCTACGACAGCCTCGTACCGACCCTCGCCGTACTGGAGACCGTCGTGGCAGGCGTCATCACGGCCCTGGGCGACGACGCCCGCAGCCGCATGCAGCACGGCGAGGACATCGCACGGCGGGCAGGGCTCTACTGACGCGTCACCGGCGATGATCCCGCGAGGTCACGCTTGCCCGGCCACCCACTCCGGACATGGCAGCACCCTGTAGACACCCGGACGAACTGCGCGAGCGCGCAATCCATGAGGTCCCACCACCGGCCACCCGACAGCGCACGTCGCGAAGAACCCCGGCATCCAGGACGAGGCCCCGCGCAGCCGGCTCCGCCAGGCCGAGACCGGATGACGATGCCAACTGCTGCCCGTCCGCGCACGTGCGCCACAGAGCTCGGCCCGGTCTTGCCGCAGGGGTCCGCGATGGGAAGGAAGACCTGACCAACAGGGCATGTCGCCGACACCGGCTTCCGGGCCGGCGGGGCCTCACCGCCAGGCGTGGCGGATCCTCAGCCGCCCGTATCCCATCGCTCCGGAGAGGCGGATACGGGCCGCGCCAGGGCCGGAGGGCCGCCGAGGTCGGTAGCGCAGATCCTTCCAGCCCGTCGACAGGCCCTCGGTCCCGACGATCGCCTCGCGCGGGACGATGATGACCGCGCTGCCGGTGCCGAGGCTCAGCTCGATGTCGACGACCGGGTGCTCCATGAGCGCGCGGGACAGATCCAGCCGCACCCGCCCGAAGGCGGATTCGACTTTGAGGACCCTGGGCACGAGCCACGGACCACGCCGCTTGATGCGTCCCCCGGCGGCGCCGATCGTCGACGTGACGCCGGGGTCCTCCGCCGGAAGCGGGGCAAGGGCGGACGCCAGCTCGCCGAGCGTCGCGGCGGCGAGCACCTGGCCGGGGCGCGCGTCCATCTCCTCGTGCGAGATGCGCTCCTGGGCGTACGCCTCACGCACCCGTCGCACAGCACTCTCGCGTTCGACAATCCGGCCTCCCGTCCGGCAAAGTCCCCGCATGAGCCACCGATACTGGCCCCTCCGCGGTCTCCGGATCCGTACCCCCCGCCTCGAACTGCGCCTGCCCGACGAGGTCCTCCTCGACGAGCTGGCCTCGGTCGGAGCGGGCGGGGTGCACGCCCCGGACCGGATGCCGTTCCTCGTGCCGTGGACCGACGGCGAGCCCGACGAGGTCGGCCGGGCCACGTACCAGCATGTGCTGAGCACCATCGCCGGGTGGACGGCCCAGGAGTGGCACCTCTCCCTGGCCGTCCTCCACGAGGGCAAGGTCGTGGGGCGGCAGGACGTGATGGGCCAGGAGTTCGGCGTACGGCGCGAAGTGGTGACCGGGTCGTGGCTCGGCCTCCCCCATCAGGGCCAGGGCATGGGCACGGAGATGCGGGCCGCCGCCCTCCATCTGGCCTTCGAGGGGCTCGGCGCCCGGTACGCCGTCTCCGAGGCAAGGACGGACAACGCCGGTTCGCTCGGCGTCTCACGGCGGCTCGGGTACGAGCCCGACGGCCTCCAGGTCCACGTGATCCGCGGGGAGGCCGCCACCTTGCAGCGGCTGCGGCTGGACCGGGCCGGTTGGCAGAAGCACCGCAGCGTCGACGTCGCCGTGGAGGGCCTCGACGCCTGCCGGGCCGACTTCGGGGCGTAAAGCCGACGGTCGGCGGGGATGCCGCACCGTGACCGCCTAGCAAGGTTAGGCTAACCTTCTTCGGACTGCCCTCGCCGGAGCCGGGCACCTCCGCCCGCTGCTCCTGGCCCGCCCCGGAGGAGCCCTCGTTGACGACGACTGCCAACGTTCCCCATGTCGCCCCGTTCCGGTTCTTCGACCTGATCGTCCTGCGGGTCAGGCGGCTCGGCCCCTCCATGCTCCGGATCACGCTGGGCGGGCCCGGAGCCGACGGGTTCAGCGCCGGGGGCCGCGACCAGAGCCTGTCGGTCTTCCTGCCGCACCCCGGGCAGAGCGAGGCCGTGGTGCCGGAGGGTGAGGACGGGGCCTGGTACCCGAAGTGGCGGGCGCTGCCCGCGGACGTACGGGCGGTGATGCGGTCGTACACCGTGCGGGCCCAGCGCGTGAAGGCCGACGGCTCCACCGAGGTGGACATCGACTTCGCGCTCCACGGTGACGGCGGTCCGGCCTCCCGCTGGGCACTCACGGCCACGGCGGGCGACCCGCTCAAGGTGCTGGGGCCCGCGGTCGGGGACAACACCTCCGTGCGCTTCCGGCCCCCGGGGGACACCGACTGGGTGCTCATCTGGGCCGACGAGACCGCCCTGCCCGCCGCCTCCGCCGCCCTGGAGTGGCTGCCCGCCGGGATGCCGGCCCGGGTCTGGCTGGAGGTGCCGAAGACGGAGGACCGGCAGGCCCTCAACACCGCGGCCAAGGCCCGGGTCAGCTGGCTCGTCCGGAGCGAGGGCGCCCTGCCCGCCGTGGAGGCGGTGCGCGCCGGCGAGCTGCCGGAGGGCACCCCGTACGCCTGGATCGCGGGCGAGTCGTCCCAGGTGCGGGCACTCCGCCGCCACCTGGTCCAGGAGCGCGGCTTCGACCGCAAGCGGGTCACCTTCGTCGGGTACTGGCGGCGCGGGCTCAGCGAGGAGCAGCTGCGGGCGGAGACGATCGCGCGGGCCGCGGCCAGGGAGTAGCCCCACGGCGGACCCAGCGGCACCTCACAAGCGCATCAAAGCGGGCGACTTCGTACTCACCGGGGGGCGAGGGACAGCCAGTGATCGCATTAGGTTAGGCTAACCTCACTTCGACATCGCGTCCCTCGTCCCTCCTTTCTGCCCGGAGGGACGCGATGAAGTTCCCCTCACCCGGGAGGACCCCCTCATGCGTTCGCACCTGCTCAACAACACGACTGCGGAGCACTACCGGCGTACCGTCACCGCAGGAGTGGAACGGGTCGCGGCCAAACTCGCCGCCACCGAGCGCCCCTTCAGCGGGATCGGTGTCGACGAGCTCTCCCCCCTCATCGACGCGATCGACCTCGACCGGCCGCTGGGCGACGCCGCCGCCGCCCTGGACGAGCTAGGCGAGGTCTATCTCCGCGACGCCGTCTACTTCCACCACCCCCGCTACCTGGGCCACCTCAACTGCCCGGTCGTCATCCCCGCCGTCCTCGGCGAGGCGGTCCTCTCCGCGGTCAACTCCTCCCTGGACACCTGGGACCAGAGCGCGGGCGGCACTCTCATCGAGCGCCGGCTGATCGACTGGACCACCGAGCGGATCGGCCTCGGACCGGCCGCCGACGGCATCTTCACCAGCGGCGGTACCCAGTCCAACCTCCAGGCCCTGCTGCTGGCCCGGGAGGAGGCGAAGATCCGGCCCGAGCACTACACCCGGCTGCGGGTCTTCACCTCCGAGTGCAGCCACTTCAGCGTGCAGAAGTCCGCCAAACTCCTCGGCCTCGGCCCGGACGCGGTCGTCTCCATCCCGGTCGACGGCAACAAGCGCATGCAGACCGTGGCCCTCGCCCACGCCCTGGAGCAGTGCGTCGCCGAAGGCGCCGTGCCGATGGCCGTCGTCGCGACCGCCGGCACCACGGACTTCGGCTCCATCGACCCGCTGCCCGAGACAGCCGCACTGTGTGAGCGGTTCGCCACCTGGATGCATGTGGACGCCGCCTACGGCTGCGGGCTGCTGGCCTCGCGCGTGCGGCGCGGGCTCCTCGAAGGCATCGACCGCGCAGACTCGGTGACCGTCGACTACCACAAGTCCTTCTTCCAGCCCGTGAGTTCCTCGGCCGTGCTGGTCCGCGACCGGGCGACCCTGCGCCATGCCACGTACCACGCGGAGTATCTGAACCCGCGCCGGATGGCCGAGGAGCGGATACCCAACCAGGTCGACAAGTCCCTCCAGACGACCCGCCGGTTCGACGCGCTCAAGCTGTGGATGACGCTGCGCGTCATGGGCGCCGACGGCATCGGTGAGCTGTTCGACGAGGTCTGCGACCTGGCGGCCGAGGGCGGGAAGCTGCTCGCCGCCGACCCGCGCTTCGACGTGGTGGTCCAGCCGCAGCTCTCCACGCTCGTCTTCCGCTACATCCCCTCCGGCGTCACCTCCCCGGACGACATCGACCGCGCCAACCTCTACGCCCGCAAGGCGCTGTTCGCCTCCGGCGAGGCGATCGTCGCGGGCACCAAGGTCGGCGACCGGCAGTACCTGAAGTTCACCCTTCTCAACCCCGAAACGACCGTGGAAGACATCGCCGCGGTCCTCGACCTGATCTCCGGCCACGCCGAGCAGTACCTGGGAGACTCCCTTGACCGCGCTTCCTGACCCCCACGACTTCATCGGGATCGGGCTCGGCCCGTTCAATCTCGGACTGGCCTGCCTGACCGAGCCGATCGACGAACTGAACGGCGTCTTCCTGGAGTCCAAGCCGGACTTCGAGTGGCACTCCGGGATGTTCCTCGAAGGCGCCCATCTCCAGACGCCGTTCATGTCGGACCTGGTCACCATGGCCGACCCGACCTCGCCGTACTCGTTCCTCAACTACCTCAAGGAGCGCGGCAGACTCTACTCGTTCTACATCAGGGAGAACTTCTACCCGCTGCGGACCGAGTACAACGACTACTGCCGCTGGGCCGCCGCCAGACTGAGCAGCATCCGGTTCAACGAGACCGTGGAGGCGGTGACGTACGACGAGGGTGACGAGCTCTACACCGTGACCACCGCCGCCGGGACCGTCCTGCGCTCCCGGCACCTGGTCCTCGGCACCGGAACCCCGCCGTACGTCCCCGAGGCGTGCCACGGACTCGGCGGCGACTTCCTGCACAACTCCCGTTACCTGCAGGGGAAGGCCGAGCTCCAGAAGAAGCGGTCGATCACCCTGGTCGGCAGCGGGCAGAGCGCGGCGGAGATCTACTACGACCTGCTCTCCGAGATCGACACGTACGGCTACCGGCTCAACTGGGTGACGCGCTCCCCGCGGTTCTTCCCTCTGGAGTACACGAAGCTCACGCTGGAGATGACCTCCCCGGAGTACATCGACTACTTCCACGCGCTGCCCGAGGAGACCCGCTACCGGCTGGAGACCGGGCAGAAGGGGCTGTTCAAGGGCATCGACGGGGAGCTGATCGACGCGATCTTCGACCTGCTCTACCAGAAGAACCTCCCCGGCCCGGTCCCGACCCGGCTGCTCACCAACTCAGCTCTGCTCAGCGCGCGTTACGACGAGGAGGGCGGCGCCTACAGCCTGGGGCTGCGCCAGGAGGAGCAGGGCAAGGACTACTCCCTGACCACCGAGGGCCTCATCCTCGCCACCGGCTACCGCTACGAGGCGCCCGCCTTCCTGGCGCCCGTCGAGGGCCGACTGCGCCACGACAGCCGGGGCCGCTTCGACGTGGCCCGCAACTACAGCATCGACACCACCGGGCGCGGGATCTTCCTGCAGAACGCGGGGGTGCACACCCACTCGATCACCTCGCCCGACCTCGGCATGGGTGCCTACCGCAACGCGTACATCATCGGCGAACTGCTCGGCCGTGAGTACTACCCGGTCGAGAAGTCCATCGCCTTCCAGGAGTTCGCGATATGAGCCGCCCCGAGACCAGCCGCGCCGAAGCCGGGACCTCCGACGCACTCGGCGCTTTCACCGTCCGCCCGCTCGACCCCCTCGCCGACGCCGAGCGCGTGCACGGCTGGGTGACCCACCCCAAGGCCGCCTTCTGGCTGATGGGCGGCGCGAAACTCCAGGACGTGGAACGGGAGTACATGGCGATCGCCGCACACCCGCACCACGACGCCTTCATCGGCCTGCACGACGGCGAGCCCGCGTTCCTGATCGAGCGGTACGACCCCACCGAGGTCGAACTGAAGGGGCTGTACGAGGCGGAGCCCGGCGATGTCGGGATGCACTTCCTGGTCGCGCCGACCGACACCCCCGTGCACGGCTTCACCCGGGCCGTGATCACCGCCGTGATGGAGTTCCTCTTCGCCGACCCCTCGGTACGCCGCGTCGTCGTCGAGCCCGACGTGACCAACAGCGCCGTGCAGGCCCTCAACAAGGCCGTCGGCTTCGAGGTCCTCCGGGAGATCGCCAAACCGGAGAAGGACGCACTGCTCAGCGCCTGCACCCGCGAGCAGTTCGAAGCAGCAACCGGAGGAACCGACCGATGACGACCGCCCTCACCGACAGCGTCGCCCACCTCTCCCCGGGTCGCTGGGCCACCGCAAACCGACTGCTGGTCCGCAAAGCACTGGCGGAATTCAGCCACGAACGGCTGCTGACCCCTGCTCCCCTGGGCGAGGACCGCTACACCGTCCGTAGCGACGACGCGGGCACGGAGTACCGTTTCACCGCACGCCTCTTCGCTCTGGACCACTGGCAGATCGGGGCCGAGTCGATCACGCGGCACCGCCACGGGGTCGAAGTTCACCTCGACGCACTGGAGTTCTTCATCGAACTGCGGGTGGCGCTCGGACTGACCGAGGAGATCCTGCCGGTCTACCTGGAGGAGGTCTCCTCCACTCTGGCCGGAACTGCCTACAAACTCACCAAGGAACCGGCCACCTCACGCCAGCTCGTCGCCGCCGGTTTCCAGGCCATCGAAACCGGGATGACCGAGGGCCACCCCTGCTTCGTGGCCAACAACGGCCGACTCGGTTTCGGGGTCGACGAGTACCGCGCGTACGCCCCCGAGGCCGCCTCCCCGGTCCGGC
The DNA here is from genome assembly GCF_040613515.1 of Streptomyces sp. NPDC006261. NCBI lineage: Bacteria > Bacillati > Actinomycetota > Actinomycetes > Kitasatosporales > Streptomycetaceae > Streptomyces > Streptomyces sp. NPDC006261. The sequence goes on along the minus strand of NZ_JBEXSI010000042.1, from coordinate 15,896 downwards.
TGGTGTGGCTGGCCGCCCGCCGCGACCGGGCCACCTTCACGGCGGGCGCCGGGCTGGACTACGACACCTTGGTCGGGGGCGAGTTGAGCGAGGCGACCCGGGAGCGGTTCGCCGCCGCCCTGCGCTCGCTCGGCCTGGACCCGGACGCGTACTTCCTGCTGCCCGTGCACCCCTGGCAGTGGTGGAACAAGCTCGCCGTCACCTTCGCCGGTGAGCTGGCCCAGCGCCACCTGGTCGTGCTCGGGGAGAGCGAGGACGCCTACCTGGCCCAGCAGTCGATCCGTACGTTCTTCAACACCGACCACCCCGAGAAGCACTACGTCAAAACGGCCCTGTCCGTCCTGAACATGGGATTCATGCGCGGCCTCTCGGCCGCCTACATGGAGGCCACGCCCGCCATCAACGACTGGCTGGCCGGACTGATCGAGCGCGACAGCCTGCTGCGGGCCGCCCGGTTCTCGATCATCCGGGAGCGGGCCGCGATCGGCTACCACCACCGGGGTTACGAGGCGGCCACCGCCAAGGGCTCCCCGTACCTGAAGATGCTGGCCGCGCTCTGGCGCGAGAGCCCCGTCGCGGGTCTGGAGCCGGGCGAGCGGGTCGCGACGATGGCTTCCCTGCTCCACACCGACCACGAGGGCCGCTCGCTGGCCGCAGCCCTCATCGAGGAGTCCGGGCTCGACGCGCAGGTGTGGCTGCGGCACTACCTGGACGCCTACCTGGTGCCGGTGCTGCACAGCTTCTACGCCTACGACCTGGTCTACATGCCGCACGGCGAGAACGTGATCCTGGTCGTGGAGGACGGGGTCGTCACCCGGACGATCTTCAAGGACATCGCCGAGGAGATCGCGGTCATGGACCCGGACGCGGTGCTGCCGCCGAAGGTCGACCGGATCCGGGCCGAGGTCCCCGAGGACATGAAGCTGCTGTCGGTCTTCACCGATGTCTTCGACTGCTTCTTCCGCTTCCTGGGCGCGGGCCTGGCCACCGAGGGGGTCCTGGACGAGGACACCTTCTGGCGGACGGTCGCCGCGTGCGTACGCGGCTACCAGGAGTCGGCGCCGTACCTCGCGGAGAAGTTCGAGCAGTACGACCTTTTCGAGGCGGAGTTCGCGCTCTCCTGCCTCAACCGCCTCCAGCTGCGCAACAACCAGCAGATGGTCGATCTCAACGACCCGGCGGGCGCTCTGCAGCTGGTGGGCCGCCTTGAGAACCCGATCGCGAAGTTCTGAGCGGTCATCACGGACCGGTGAGCGCCCTGGGACGGTCCCCCGGGCGCTCACCTCGCTTGCCGCCGTCAGCTCCGGTCCACCTGCGGGCAGCGGTAGAAGTCGATCCCCCAGCTCGGTCAGCCGCGGCCCCTGGGCGGCGAGGCGCGCGCCTTGTACGTCTCCCAGTCACCCCCTCGGACAGCTCGTACCCGTCCCCGCCCAGGCGGTGCCCGGGCGGTTCCCCGTACGCCATCAGAGGTCGCACGACCGGGATCCGGCGGCCTGCCCGGGCCGTACTGCGCGAAGCCTGCTGCCGGGTCGCGCCCCGGGCCTGCCGGGTCGTACGTCGCTGTCGCACAAACTCGTCCCTCCGACGGGTCCTGCCTGTGGATCTGGGGGCCGGCCGAACGCCCGTGACGCCTATCGCGCGGCTGCGGACGGGTCAAGGACCAGGGTTCGCCCCGGCGGCCGGCTGGCAGAATCGCGGGCATGGCAGAAATCATCCAGCGCGACGGCACGTGGACGTTCGACGGGGAGACGGTACGCATCGTGCCGGGAGGCAGGGCGCATCCGGTCCGGCTGGCGCTGGGTGAACTCGCCGTCCCCGTGGAGGCCTTGGCCGGCATCTCGTTCGAGCCGGACCGCAAGGGCGGCCGACTGCGGCTCCGGCTGCGCGGGGGCGCCTGCCCGGTTCTGCGGGCCGCCGACGGCCGCCTCAAGGACGGTGCCGACCCGTACGCCCTGACCGTGGAGAAGGACCGCACAGGGGTGGCGGAGTACGTCGTCGACGAGGTCCGCAACGCGCTGCTGATCGAGCGGGTCCCCGAGGGGCCGGTGGACCGGTTCCTGCTGCCGGGGCCCTCTCTGCCGGTCTCCGGCGGAGGCGGCGACGGTACGGCGTCCTTCGACGGCGAGACCGTGCGGCTCACCTGGAACTGGAAGGCCGAGGAGTCCAAGACCGCGAGCGGCCCGGCGGCCTTCCCGCTGTCGCGGATCGCGGGGGTGCGCTGGCTGCCCGCGATAGGCCTGGAGAACGGTTACCTGCGGTTCGAGCCGGTCGACGGGCCGGTCTCGGCCCCGCCGAAGTACGACCCGTACTCCCTGGAGCTGTGGGGGATGTCCAAGAAGGAGTACACGGCGGTCGTGGTCGCGGCGGCGGTGCTGGCCCGGCTGCCGCAGGCCCGGACGGCCGTGGACGCGCCCGCCGGGCCCCCGGCCCTCACCAAGGCGCCCGCGCCCGCCGCCGTACGGCCCGTCGACGATCACGACGTACTGCTACGGCGGCTGCGGGAGCTGGGTGAGCTGCACCGGGCCGGGGTCCTCACGGATGAGGAGTTCAGTACGGCGAAGCAGGCGATCCTGAGCCGGATGTGACCGCCGCGTGCGATGCCTTCACGCCTTTCCTGGTCCCTCCTGCCCGATATCGGGCAGATTTCTTGCATAAGAGCGCCCCGGCGCGCAATATCGACGGGTGCTTGAACGCCGCTCGTCGCACGACGACCTCATCGATCACCTCGTACGCTCCACCGCGCTCCAGCGCGGTGAGGCGGCCCGGGTGATCCTCGACGTGCTGGCGTACTTCGACGAGAGCACCGACGACTTCGTCCGGCGCCGGCACCGCGAACTGCAGTCCGGCGGCCTGGTCAACACGGAGATCTTCGAGCGGATCGCGGCCGAGCTGCCGCACCGCGCCGTGGCGCCGCCGGAGCTCTCGCTCCGCCAGCTGCGCCGCATCGTCTACGGCTGACCGGCCGCGGCAGGCCGGCCGGGGCGCCCGTGCGGGGCGCCGAGCGCACGCATGTACGTGTACGTCGAGGAGGGGCAGAGAATCTCATGTGCGGGATCGTCGGATACATCGGAAAGCGTGACGTGGCACCGCTGCTGCTGGAAGGCCTGCAGCGGCTGGAGTACCGGGGGTACGACTCCGCGGGCATCGTCATCACCAGCAGGACGGCGGCGGGCAAGCCCGGCACGCTGAAGATGGTCAAGGCCAAGGGCCGGGTCCGCGAGCTGGAGGCCAAGGTCCCCAAGCGGTTCGCCGGCACCACCGGCATCGCGCACACCCGCTGGGCCACCCACGGCGCCCCGAGCGACGAGAACGCCCACCCGCACCTGGACGCGGAGAACAGGGTCGCCGTCGTCCACAACGGGATCATCGACAACGCCTCCGAGCTCCGCGCCAAGCTCACCGCCGACGGCGTCGTCTTCCTCTCCGAGACCGACACCGAGGTGCTGGTCCACCTGATCGCCCGCGCCCAGGCGGACACCCTGGAGGAGAAGGTCCGCGAGGCGCTTCGCCACGTCGAGGGCACTTACGGCATCGCGGTGATGCACGCCGACTTCAACGACCGCATCGTGGTCGCCCGCAACGGCTCCCCCGTCGTCCTCGGCATCGGCGAGAAGGAGATGTTCGTCGCCTCCGACGTCGCCGCCCTGGTCGCCCACACCCGCCAGGTCGTCACGCTGGACGACGGCGAGATGGCCACCCTGAAGGCCGACGACTTCCGTACGTACACGACGGAGGGCTCGACCACGACGGCCACGCCGACCACTGTGGAGTGGGAGGCCGAGTCGTACGACATGGGCGGCCACGACACGTACATGCACAAGGAGATCTTCGAGCAGGCCGACGCCGTCGACCGGGTGCTGCGCGGCCGGATCGACGACCGGTTCTCCACCGTGCACCTGGGCGGCCTCAACCTGGACGCCCGTGAAGCGCGCGGGGTGCGCCGGATCAAGATCCTCGGCTGCGGCACCTCCTACCACGCCGGCCAGATCGGCGCCCAGCTGATCGAGGAGCTCGCCCGCATCCCCGCCGACGCCGAGCCGGCCTCCGAGTTCCGCTACCGCAACCCGGTCGTGGACCCCGACACCCTGTACGTGGCGGTCTCCCAGTCGGGTGAGACGTATGACGTGCTGGCCGCCGTCCAGGAGCTCAAGCGCAAGGGCGCCCGCGTCCTCGGCGTGGTCAACGTGGTCGGCTCCGCGATCGCCCGGGAGGCCGACGGCGGTACGTACGTCCACGCCGGCCCCGAGGTCTGCGTGGTCTCCACCAAGTGCTTCACCAACACCGTGGTCGCCTTCGCGCTGCTCGCCCTGCACCTGGGCCGCATCCGGGACCTCTCGGTCGCCGACGGCAAGCGGATCATCGACGGGCTGCGCCGGCTGCCGGAGCAGATCAGCGAGATCCTGGCGGGCGAGGACGAGATCAAGCGGCTGGCGGCGGAGTACGCGGACGCCAAGTCGATGATGTTCATCGGCCGGGTGCGGGGCTATCCGGTGGCCCGTGAGGCCTCGTTGAAGCTCAAGGAGGTCTCGTACATCCACGCCGAGGCCTACCCGGCCTCCGAGCTGAAGCACGGCCCCCTCGCCCTGATCGAGCCCGCGATGCCGACCGTGGCGATCGTGCCGGACGACGACCTGCTGGAGAAGAACCGGGCCGCGATGGAGGAGATCAAGGCGCGCAGCGGCCGTATCCTCGCCGTCGCGCACCAGGTCCAGGAGAAGGCCGACCACACCATCGTCGTACCGAAGAACGAGAACGAGCTGGACCCGATCCTGATGGGCATCCCGCTCCAGCTCTTCGCCTACCACACGGCCCTCGCGATGGGCCGGGACATCGACAAGCCGCGCAACCTGGCGAAGTCGGTCACGGTCGAGTAATCGGAGGTCGCGTACGCGTACGTGAGTCGGGCCCCGCACTGCCGTGATGACGGTGCGGGGCCCGACTCGTCTTGTGGCCAGGGGTTCTGGCGGGCCCTCAGGGGCTGTCAGGGGGCGCGGACGACCGGGCCCTCAGGGCTTGTCAGGGGGCGCGGACGACCGGGCCCTCAGGGCTGTCAGGGGATGACGACGACCGGGCGCTGGGCGCGGCGGGCGAGGCGGCCGGCCACCGAGCCGAAGATCCGGCCGACGATGCCGTGCGTGGAGCCGACGACGATGGCGTCGGCGGAATACTCGCGGCCGACCTCCTCCAGCTCGTGGCAGATGTCGCCGCCGCGCTCCACCAGCACCCAGGGGACGTCGGAGAGGTAGTCCGCGCAGGCCAGCTCCAGGCCGAGGACCTCGGTGCGGTGGTCGGGGACGTCGACGAAGACGGGGGGCTCGCAGCCCGCCCAGACCGTCGTCGGGAGCCGGTTGGCCACGTGGACGATGATCAGGCCCGAGCCCGATCTGCCGGCCATGCCGATCGCGTAGGCGAGGGCCCGTTCGCTGGAGGTGGAACCGTCGAAACCGACCACGACTCCGTGCCGGAAGGCGGGATCGCACGCATGGCGTGCTTCTTCGACCGTCCGCGGCTCCGACCGGGGGTCGGCTACCTGCTTGCGGTCTTTGGGTTCAGGGATTTCGTGACCGGCCATCGGTGTCTCGGCGAAGAGAGTCCTCGTGAGGAGGGAGCGGTTTCGAGAGGTCCATCAGCTGGTGGTGTGGCTCTGTCCGGGAATCATCTTCCCAACCCCATACCCCCAAGGGTACGGCGTCACTCCTCAGCTGCCCAGACCCCCGCAAAAGCACGCGTGACGTTGGAGGGAGCATGCCCGAGGCGGCCCGGTATGGCAATGCCGGTTGTGTCGTACACGGGCCTCGGAGGGCCCGGAGGAGGGTGACCGCCCTGTTTTCCGGGGCGCCCGGGGGACCGCACGGACCACGGAGGCGCCGCCGCGGGGGCAATGCCGGCCGTCGGCCCGCACCGCCGATTCTGTGCGCCCGCCGCCCATCGGTCGGTAATCCGGTTGCCGCCGCCTCGGGGAGCGGCCACATCCCGGCAGCCCGCCATGTTCGGCCCCGGCGCCCCGAACACGCCACGTCTCACCGGACCGAGGGAGCGCACCGGGGCGTTCGTCAGGCGGAAGTTGTGCGCCCGGCGTGACTGGAACCCGCGCACGCAACCGTTTGTTTTCAGCCAACTTCGCATCGTGACCGAACCCTTCGCGGAATGGCCGGACAGCCCACCACCCACCAGGCAGGAAGAGACCGCGCGGTACGCTTTCACCCGACGCGGACGGGCCACGTTCGTGAAGGGCACTTCCCTGTGCGCTTCGCGGGTGAAACGCTTCGTGATCGAACGCTTCAAGCCACGTTTCCTTATCGACATAGCGCCGGTGGGGGAAGGTGTCACGGCGGGGCCACACGACGCAGTAGATTCGATCTTGAAAATCGGGGACTGGGGAAACGTGCGAAACCGAGGGGAAACGTGCAGGAGCGGCAGGCCCGTAAGGACCAGGGAGACGCGAACACCGAGGGGGGCTTAGCGTCATGAGCCAGGACTCCGCCACCGCGACGGAGGCCGCACGCAAGCTGACCGGGCGGCGACGCCGGGAAGTCGTTGCCGTGCTGCTCTTCAGCGGCGGCCCTATCTTCGAGAGCTCCATCCCGCTCTCCGTTTTCGGAATCGACCGGCAGGACGCGGGAGTTCCCCGCTACCGACTGCTGGTCTGCGGCGGCGAGGACGGACCGCTGCGGACGACGGGCGGACTCGAACTGACCACGCCGTACGGCCTGGAGGCGATCAGCAGGGCAGGCACCGTGGTCGTGCCCGCCTGGCGGTCGATCACCTCGCCGCCGCCCGCCGAGGCACTGGACGCGCTGCGGCGCGCCCACGAGGAGGGCGCCCGCATCGTCGGCCTGTGCACGGGAGCCTTCGTGCTCGCGGCGGCCGGACTGCTGGACGGCCGACCCGCCACCACGCACTGGATGTACGCGCCGACGCTGGCCAAGCGCTATCCGTCGGTGCACGTCGATCCGCGCGAACTCTTCGTGGACGACGGCGATGTGCTGACCTCCGCCGGGACGGCGGCGGGTATCGATCTCTGCCTGCATATAGTCCGCACCGACCACGGCACGGAGGCGGCGGGCGCGCTCGCCCGCAGGCTCGTCGTGCCGCCGCGGCGCAGTGGCGGGCAGGAGCGCTACCTGGACAGGTCTTTACCCGAAGAGATCGGCTCCGACCCGCTCGCCGAGGTCGTGGCCTGGGCGCTGGAGCATCTGCACGAGCAGTTCGACGTGGAGACGCTCGCGGCGCGCGCCTACATGAGCAGGCGGACCTTCGACCGCAGGTTCCGCTCGCTCACGGGGAGCGCACCGCTCCAGTGGCTGATCACCCAGCGGGTGCTTCAGGCACAGAGGCTGCTGGAGACCTCCGACTACTCGGTCGACGAGGTCGCCGGCCGCTGCGGCTTCCGCTCACCGGTCGCGCTGCGCGGGCACTTCCGCCGCCAGCTCGGCTCCTCCCCCGCCGCGTACCGGGCCGCCTACCGGGCCCGTCGTCCGCAGGGGGTGGCGGAGAGCGCCGCGACGGTACTGGAGACGGTCGTGCCCAGCCAGGGCTCGCCATCGGGCCGCAGGGGCGCCCCGGTGCCCTCCGGCGCCCCGGTCTCCGTATCGGCGTCGGCGGGCTCCTCGGAGCACTCGCTGCCGGTCCCCGACGCGTACGTTCCCGGGCGCCCGGCCCTGCCGGGACAGCGGAGCGCCCCGTAGGGTGGGGCGCATGAACGACCGCATGGTGTGGATCGACTGCGAGATGACCGGGCTCTCGTTGACGGACGACGCACTCATCGAGGTGGCCGCACTGGTCACCGACTCGGAGTTGAACGTGCTCGGCGACGGGGTGGACATCGTGATCCGCCCGCCGGACGCGGCCCTGGAGACCATGCCCGAGGTGGTGCGGCAGATGCACACCACCTCGGGTCTCCTCGACGAGCTGGCCGGGGGCACGACCCTGGCCGACGCCGAGGAACAGGTCCTGGCATACGTCCGCGAGCACGTGAAGGAGCCGGGCAAGGCCCCGCTCTGCGGAAACTCGGTCTCCACCGACCGCGGGTTCCTGGCGCGTGACATGCAGAAGCTGGAGGGTTACCTCCACTACCGGATCGTGGACGTGTCCTCGGTCAAGGAGCTGGCGCGCCGCTGGTACCCCCGGGCGTATTTCAACAGCCCCGACAAGAGCGGCAACCACCGGGCGCTGGCGGACATCCGTGAATCCATCGCGGAGCTGCGCTACTACCGGGAAGCGGTCTTCGTCCCGCAGCCCGGCCCGGACTCGGAGCGCGCCAAGGAGATCGCGGCGCGCCATGTGGTCCGCGCCACACCGTAGAAAACCGCTGGTCACGGGCGTGTGAGCGCCCGCGGACCGGCCCCGGGAAACGGGGGCGCGAGCACCCTCCCGAACCCTGTACACTTTTTCTCGGCCGGTCGGAAACGACCGGGCGACATGGTGGGTATAGCTCAGCTGGCAGAGCACCTGGTTGTGGTCCAGGATGTCGCGGGTTCAAGTCCCGTTACTCACCCTGAGGGAAGGGCCCCGGTCTTCGGACCGGGGCCCTTCTTCATGCCTGGGTTCCGCCGCCGGTCAGAACGTGACGTCGGAGCAGGCGTAGAAGGCGTTGCCGGTGTCCGAGATGGTCCAGACGCCGAGGATCAGGTGCTTGCCCGACTTCTGCGGCAGGGCTCCCGCATGGGTGACCGTGGCGCCCGGCCGCCGGCCGCCGAACGGCACGGTCAGGAAGGGCTGCGGCTCCAGGTCGGCGCGGGTGAGCGGCTTGGCGGGGTCGTACCCGTCCTTGGTGACGTAGTACCGGAAGTCGGTGGTGGCGTGCCGGGCGGTGATCCGCCACTGGAACGTGTGGCTCTGCCCGGCCCGTACGGCGGAGGCGGGCCAGCCCCCACCGCGCGGGTCGTCCAGCTCGGCGAACCGCTGGTTGCCTCCGGCACAGATCAGCCCGTCACGGGGGCCGCCGGCCGGGAACCCCTTGGGGCCCTCGACGCTCGGCGGCTCCCACTGGATCTGCCCGCAGTTACGGACGGCCCCGTTGCCGCAGAGCTGCTGCCGGCTGACGGGCGAATCGGTGTAGCCGTGACCCTGCGCGCTGCCGGAGGTGGCCAGCAGGGAGACCCCGGCGACGCCGAGGCCGAGGAGTAAGGCGGTGATCTTTCTGCGCATGCGGTGCTCCTGAGGTGAGGGGTGGAGCTTGCGGACAGATGGATCGGTGGCCGGACGGGCGCGACGGCTCGCCGCACTTGGTCTAGACCAAGACGAGGCTAGTCCTGCCTACTGGTCATGTCCATACCAATGACGGCCACCGCCACCACGTGCCGCGACAGCCGTTACGAGGAGTCCCGGACCACCAGTTCCGTGGGCAGCACCACCGTCGGCCGCTCCTCCCCCACGGGCCCCGCGATCTCCTCCAGCAGGAGCTGGGCCATCCGGCGCCCCATCTCCTCGATCGGCTGGCGGACGCTGGTGAGGGCCGGGTGCATGTGGCGGGCGACCACCGAGTCGTCGAAGCCGATCAGGGCCACGTCCTCGGGGATCCGGCGGTCCGCCTCGCGCAGGACCTGGCGGGCGCCTGCCGCCATCACGTCGGAGGCCGCGAAGACCGCGTCCAGGTGGGGGCGGCGGGCCAGGAGTTCGCGCATCGCCCGCGCGCCGCCCTCCTCGGTGAAGTCGGCGGGAGCGATGAGGCGTTCGTCCGGGGGCAGGCCCGCGGCGGCGAGGGCGGCGCGGTAGCCGTCGAGGCGGCGCTGGGCTCCGTAGACCTCCAGGCGGCCCGTGATGGTGGCGACCGAGCGGCGGCCCCGGGTGATCAGGTGCTCGACGGCCGCCCGCGCCCCGTCGAAGTTGTCCGAGTCGACCGAGGCCAGCGGTTCGGCCGCGTGCCGGGCGCCGCTGATCACGCAGGGCATGCCCAGCTGTTCCAGCAGTTCGGGCAGCGGGTCGTCGGCGTGCACCGCGACCAGGAGGACCCCGTCGACCCGGTGCGCGGTCAGGTACTGGGCGAGCCGGCGGCGCTCGCGGTCGTTGCCCGCGAGCGTGAGGAGCAGCTGCATCTCGGTGTCGGCGAGAGCCGCGCCTACGCCGCGCACTATGGCGGAGAAGTACGGCTCGGCGAAGAAGCGGGTCTCCGGCTCCGGCACCACCAGCGCGATGGCGTCGGTCCGGTTGCCGGCGAGGGCGCGGGCCGCCCGGTTGGGGACGTAACCCAGCTCGGCCACGGCCGCCTCGACCGCCTCGCGGGTCGCTTCGCTGACCCGGGGCGAGCCGTTGATGACCCGGGAGGCGGTGCCTCGGCCGACCCCGGCACGTGCCGCCACCTCTTCGAGCGTGGGCCGCCCGCCGTTCCGTACTCGCGCTGCCGCCATGGCTGCCTCCCCGTCCCCGGTCAATTTCTCACAGCCGTACAGTCAATCCAAGTCCTGGATCGATCACTCCGACGAGCGTACGGACAGTCTATTGGGAGCGCTCCCAAGGCCGGGTGGCGGCATGGCGTGGGCCCCGGTCAGGGGTGACCGGGGCCCACGGCTTAGCGCAGGAGGTCAGACCTCCGGCGGCAGCCCGTGCCGCGCGATCACCTCGCTGTACCAGTGGGCACTCGACTTGGGTGTGCGGCGCTGGGTCTCGTAGTCGATGTGGACCGCGCCGAACCGCTTCGCGTAGCCGTACCCCCACTCGAAGTTGTCCATCAGCGACCAGAGGAAGTAGCCGCGTACGTCGGCTCCGTCGGCCACCGCCCGCTGTACGGCGGCGAGATGGCCGTGCAGGTAGGCGATGCGCTCCGGGTCGTGGACCCGGCCGTCCGCGTCCGGGACGTCCTCGAAGGCCGCGCCGTTCTCGGTGACCATCAGCGGCAGGCCCGGGTTCTCGCGGGCGACGTCCATGAGGAGGGCGTGGAGGCCGTTCGGGTCGACCGACCAGTTCATGGCGGTGAGCGGCTTGCCCTCGGCGAGGTGGAACGCCACGTGCTCGGATCCCGGCCACGGGGAGTGGTCGCTGCTGCCGTGGCCGTCGTTGCGGGTGTCCCCGGCGCCGGAGGGGGGCGTGGAGACGATCGTGGGCGTGTAGTAGTTGACGCCGAGTACGTCGATCGGGCGGGCGATCGCCGCCAGGTCGCCGTCGTGGACGAGGTCCGTCCAGTTCACCAGGCGGTCCGTGTCCGCCAGCAGGTCCTCCGGGTACGCGCCGTGCAGCATCGGGCCCGTGAAGATCCGGTTGCCCACCGCGTCGATCCGGCGCGCCGCGTCCGCGTCGGCCTCGCTGGCGGTCAGCGGGCGCACCTGGTGGAGGTTGAGGGTGACCGAGGTCTGCGCGGCAGCGGGGAGATGGGTGCGCAGCGCCTCGGTCGCCCGGCCGTGGGCCAGGTTGAGATGGTGGGCGGCCCGCAGCGCGGCGGCCGGTTCGGTTCGGCCGGGGGCGTGGACCCCGGAGCCGTAACCGAGGAAGGCCGTGCACCAGGGCTCGTTGAGCGTCGTCCACATCCCGACCCGGTCTCCGAGGGCGCGCGCCATGATGGCGGCGTAGTCGGCGAACCGTTCGGCCGTCGCGCGCTCGGGCCAGCCGCCCGCGTCCTCCAGCTCCTGGGGCAGGTCCCAGTGGTAGAGCGTGGCGACGGGCGTGATGCCGGCCTCCAGCAGTTCGTCGACGAGCGAGCGGTAGAAGTCCAGGCCGCGCTCGACGGCGGGGCCCCGGCCGGTGGGCTGGACGCGGGACCAGGAGACGGAGAAGCGGTAGGCCTTGAGGCCGAGCCGCTTCATCAGCGCCACGTCGTCCCGGTAGCGGTGGAAGTGGTCGGCGGCCACGTCTCCGGTGTCGCCGCCGAGGACCTTGCCGGGGGTGTGGCTGAAGGTGTCCCAGATGGAGGGGGTGCGGCCGTTCTCGGTGGCCGCCCCCTCCACCTGGTACGCGGCTGTGGCGGCGCCCCAGACGAAGCCCGTCGGGAAGGGCGCGGGGGCGGCAGAGGCCTGGTGCGGGGCGGTGTCGGATCGTACGACTGTCATGTGGGAGCGCTCCCAGGGAGTAGAGAAGAGTAGAGGGGAGGAGTGAGGTGCAGGGGCGGTGCGGTCGGGGCCGACCGCACGTGACGTCAGCCCTTGACCGCGCCGGACATGATCCCGCCCACGATCTTCTTGCCGAAGATCACGAACACCGCCAGCAGCGGCAGCGTGCTGATCAGCGCGCCCGCCATGACGATGGACTGGTCGGGGGTGTACGAGGCGCTGAGCTGGCCGAGGGCCACCTGCAGGGTCGGGTTCTGCTGGTTGAGGGCGAGGTAGGGCCAGAAGAAGTCGTTCCACGCCTGGACGAAGGTGAGCATGCCGAGCACCATCATCGCGGGGCGGGCCACCGGCAGCACCACGCTCACCACGATGCGGAAGTTGTTCGCCCCGTCTATCTTGGCCGCCTCGATGAGCTCGTACGGCAGCGCCTCGATCAGGTACTGGCGCATGAAGAACACGCCGAACGCGCTCACCAGCGTCGGGAAGATCACCGATTCGAGCTGCCCGCCCCAGCCGAGGCCGGACATCATCATGAAGAGCGGGACCACGCTGAGCTGCGGCGGGATCGTGAGCGTGGCGATGACGGCGGTCATCAGCCAACCACGGCCCCGGAAGCGCATCTTGGCGAACGCGTATCCGGCGAGCGTGCAGAAGAAGAGCGTCGCGGCAGTGATGGACGACGAGACGATGATGCTGTTGACGATCGCCTTGCCGAGGTTGGCCTGCTCCCAGGCCGTCCGGACGTTCTCCACCAGTTGGCCGCCCGGCAGGAACGGCGGGGTGGAGGCGAGGACTTCGTCCTGGGTGCGGGAGGCCGCCACCAGGGTCCAGTAGAGCGGCAGCAGTGAGCCGAAGCCGATGACGGCGAGCGCGATGTACGCGAACGGGCCGCCCTTCATCTGCTGGCCGGCGCCCATCCTGAAGCGGCTGGGGCGCTGCGGGGCGCTGTTCTTCGGGGCCGGCGCGAGCTTCACGGGGGCGGTGGACGTGGGGCTGGTCATGGTCATGGAATCGCTCCCGGTCAGACCGCGGAATCGGACTTGCGGACGTAGCGGCCGATGAGCCAGTTGGCGCCTGCGATGAGGAGCAGGAGCGCGAGCATCGCCCAGGCCACGGCGGCGGCCGGACCGAGATGGCCGAGGTTCCAGCCGTAGTTGTAGAGGTAGATGCTGAGCGTCTCGTACTGGTTCTCGTTGCCACCGGTGGCGCCGAGCGCGCCGCCCTCCAGCAGCAGCGGCTCACCGAACAGCTGCATGGAGCCGATGGTCGAGATGACGATCGTGAACAGGATCGTCGGCCGCAGCGAGGGGATGGTCACCTTGCGGAACTGCTGCCAGCGCGAGGCGCCGTCCAACGAGGCTGCTTCGTAGAGGTCGCCCGGGACCGCCTGCATCGCCGCCAGGTAGATCAGCGCGTTGTAGCCGGTCCAGCGCCAGATCACGATGATGGAGATGGCGAGCTTCGACGTCCAGTGCCCGTTCGCCCAGTTGACCGGGTCGAAACCGACGAGGCCGAGCGTCCAGTTGAGCAGTCCGCCGTCCGCCCGGAAGACCAGCGCGAAGACGAGGGCGGCCGAGGCGACGGAGGTCGCGTACGGCGTGAGGATGATCGTGCGCCAGAACGTGCTCGCGCGCAGGCGGTAGTTGAGCAGGTGCGCGAGGCCGAGGGCCACCAGGAGCTGCGGGACGGTCGAGATGACACCGATCAGGAAGGTGTTGCTGACCGACGTCCAGAACTCGGGGTCGTGCAGGATCTTGTCGAAGTTCGCCCAGCCCACCCACTCCATGCTGTCCAGACCGGTCATCTCCACCCGGTGCAGGGCGATCCAGCCGGTGTAGATGAGCGGGTAGAGACCGAAGGCCCCGAAGACGAGGAAGAACGGCGCGATGTACGCGTACGGGGACGCCTTGTCGTCGAACCGCCACAGCCGACTGCGCCACAACTGCCGCCGCTCGGACGGTGGTTCATTCTGCGGTTCGCGGGGCGGGGTTGCGTATGCGTCCCGGGTGGTGGTCGAGGTTGCCACGGGCGGGAGTCCTTCCCTGGAGGCGCCGGCGGGCGGCTGGGTGATCGGGCGGCGGTACGGACGAGAGGCCGGCCGGGGCGGGCGGGCGCGGCAGGAGTCGCCTGCCCGCCCCGGCGCGCGGCCTGGCCAGGCCAGCCGCATCGCGGCCGGACCGGACCGGCCGCGTGCGACCGGATCAGGTCAGCCGATCGCCTTGTCGATCGTGCGGACCGCGACGTCCCAGGCCGCGTCCGGCTTCGTCCCACGCTGCTCCATGTTGTTGATCTGCGTGGAGATCGAGTCCTTGATCACGCCGTCCTTCGGGCCGAGCACCGCCTCGGGGATGGACTTCGCCCCGTCCGCGTAGATCTGGCCGATGGGGGCGTCGTTGAAGTACGGCAGGGTGGCGCTCTTCACGTCGGGCAGCTCGTAGGCGCCCTGGTTGGAGGGGAAGACCCCGATGGCCTTGAAGACGGCGGCCTGCTGTGCGGGGGCGGTCAGCCACTTGACGAGCTTGGTGGCCTCGTCGACGTTCTTCCCGGACTTCGGTACGGCGAGGAAGGAGCCGCCCCAGTTGGCGGAGGTCTCGCCGGGGGCGCTGGTGATGTCCCACTTGCCCTTGTTGGCGTCACCGGCGTACGTGGAGATCTGGCCGGCCATCCAGGCGGGGCAGACGACGGTGGCGACGGTGCTCTTGCGCAGGGCCGCCTGCCACTGGTCCTCGAACTGGGCCAGGCCCTGCGTCAGCTTCTTGGACGCGGCCTCGGCGGCCAGGTCCCAGCCCTTCTGGACGCTGGCGCTCTCCTTGTAGACGGGCTTGCCGCTCGCGTCGTAGTACTGCTCGGGGCTGGAGCTGACGACCGCGTTGAACATGGCGCTGGCGGAATCCATGAAGTACGTGCCCTTGGGCGCCTTCTTCTTGTACTCCTCGCCGAGCGCCAGGAAGTCCTCCCAGCCGCCGGCCGTCCGCTTGGCGACCTCGGCGCGGTCGGTGGGCAGGCCGGCCTTCTCGAACAGCTCGCGGTTGTAGCAGAGGGACATGGGGCCGATGTCGGTGCCCGCGCCGATCACCGCGCCGTTGGGGGCGGTGGCCTGCTTGGCCTTCCACGACACCCACTCGTTGACGTCGATCGCCTTGGAGAGGTCGGCGAAGGAGTCCGCCTTGGTGTCGACGATCTCCTTGATCCGGCCGACCTCGATGCCCTGGACGTCGGCGAGGCCACTGCCCGAGTTCAGCTGCTGGAGCAGCTTGGGGTAGTAGTTCTTCTCCTCGGCGGTGGTGTCCTCCTTGACCGTGATCTTCGGGTTCAGCTCGTGGTACTTCTCGAAGAGCCCGGCCTCCTTGTACCCGAACTGGCCGAAGTCGGCCACGGTCAGCGTGATGTTGCCGTCGGCGTCGGCCCCCTTGCTGCCCGAGTCGGACGAGCCGCCGCAGCCGGTGAGCAGCAGGGCGGTGACCGTCAGGCCCGTGGTGGCCACGATCGCGGTTCTCCGGCGTCGACCGGCAACGCTGCGGGTGATGCGCATTCCACTGCTCCTTGTTGCGGGGAAGTCCTACGGGAAGGAAGCGCGCGGGAACCCCTGCCCTAGTTGTGGGAGCGCTCCCATGCGCCGATGCCGGAAGGTTGCTGCCTCAAGGGGGTGGGTGTCAAGAGTTGAAGACGATTCCGTTGCCGAAGGATGTCCACCGCGTCACGTGAGGGCGTCGGACCCGGCCACCCGTCGAGAGGTGAACGGGGGTTGCCGGAGCGGGGCGAAGCGCCGGGCGGTCCCGCCCTTGCCGATTCAGCGCCTTATGTCCCCTCGGCCGAGCGCCTTCGCCGCCGACTGAGCGGCGGGCTGGTGGCGCTTCCGGCCCGTCCGGCGCTCGAGGGCATCCTTCGGGCGCCGAAAAGGGGCGCGCCCCGGCC